>NZ_JBFBDO010000148.1:0-14950 GCF_040683335.1 Kitasatospora sp. NPDC093806 | reverse complement strand
GCGGCTCTTCATCAGCGACCGGCGGGCGCACCGCTGGACGTGCGAGCTCTTGAACGACACCCCACCGGAACCGGCACCGGTACCCGAGGACGCCGGTCGCGTGGCGGACCGCCTGGTGCTCCTCGCCGCCCTGGCCGCGCTCACGCCCCGCCAGCGGGGCCTGGTCTACCTGCGCTACTGGGAGGACCTGAGCGTCGAGGAGACGGCCCGGATCATGGACTGCTCCCCTGCCACCGTCCGCAGTTCCAGCTGCCGGGCCCTGGGCGTGCTGCGGGAGCGGCTGCGCATCGCCCTCCCGCCGGAACCGCCGCCGGGTGCGACGGCGTTCGTGGTCGCCCGCGATTGCGTGTGATCCGGCGTCTCCCGGCACCGGAGCGGCCACCGGGTCAGGCCCGCACGGTTCGGGACGGGCACGGCCGATCCGGCGGATCGTCGGCGAGCCGTGACGGGGCCGCCGCGCCGGCCTGACGCGAGGAGGGATCGGGCGGTGGCCGAACCTGCCTCACCACGGACCGCCTCCCGCCCCACCGCGCTGCACCACCCGCCGGCCGGTGATCGCCGTCACACCCGCCGGGACCTGCGCTCCCGGGCGGACGGGAACGCTACTGTCACCTTGTGATCGGCAGCAGCGCAGCCCGCCTCGGCGGCGAAACGGCCCGGCGCTCGGCGCGCACCGGCTGCCGCATCACGGGCTCCGGCCTCGACGGCAGCGATCTCGAGCGCGCCGAAGCGGAATTCGGCCTCCGGACCACCGGCGACCGCTGCCTGTTCCGGCGGTCCGCCCGTCGGGGGGTCTCCCCACCCTCAGGGGGAGCCCCCCGAAGCAGCTCACCGGCCGGCCGAGATCCTGAAGGCCTGGCCGTCCGCGCTCCCGCCGTGCACGCCAGGCACAAGAAGGCCCCCGGACACCCGGCTCCACCGATCCGGAGCACCCGCGCCATCCACCCACCACGAGGATCTCTCCGGTCCCCGCAACTCCTGGGTGATCTCCGTGTGCGGCGGACTCCGCACACGCCCCGGGACCGGCCCGCCTCCCGACCGGGGAGGGCACGCCGGAGGATTGCGGCGTTTCCCGGCGCTTTCCGGGCGGAAGAGTTCAGAAGCACCGCCGCACACTTGTCCGTACTCAATCAAACCTCGCCTCTTCCCGGGATCGTGTACCGAACCATGAACGAGACACCGCAAGATGACCGCCGAGAGGACGCCCCTACGGCCTCCGGGTCACTCCACGACATCCTCCACTCGCTCATCGACTCGGCACCGGCCCCGGAAGCCCGTCTGACGGACGAGGCACTCCTGGCGGAGATCCGCCGAGCAGCCGCGCAGCCCGACCGACCCGCCGAATCGCCCCAGCCGCCGCATCCCCTGACCTGAGCGCCTTCCTCCGGCCGACGGGGCCGGCTCAACCTGCCCCCGGTACCGGCCCGACTTCGCGAGACCGGTGCGGGCACGCCCTTCTGGCGCCATCCCGGACCGGCGCCCACGAGGTGGACGACGGTGGCGACCTTCGGAGGTCGGCGGCACGACCGGCGGGCGGGGACGCGGCCGGCGGGCGAGGGCGCGGCCGGGCGGCGCGGGCGCCGGTCAGTCGAACAGGCGGCCCAGCAGGGCGCCCTGGCCGGACTGGAGGACGTGCGCGTCGGCGAGCGGGATCCAGAAGCACTCGAAGGCGGTGGGCTCGTGCTCGCCGTCGTGGTCCTCCCGGCTCGCCCAGCGGTGCGGGGCGGGGCCGGTGAGCTGCAGGTGGAAGACGTGGCGGTGCTGGACCTCGAAGCGGTAGGGGGTGATGTCGTACACGCTCTCGCCGAGCTCGCGCACGACGGCGAGGCCGTCCAGGCCGGTCTCCTCGCGCGCCTCGCGCAAGGCGGCGGCCTCCGGGCTCTCCCCCGCGCGGATCGTGCCGGCCGGGACCTGGAGGCCGACCTCCTCCGCGCTGCGGCCGGTGTGGCGGAAGACCAGCAGCCGGCCGTCGCGCACGACGTAGGCGAGGACCTTGTGCACGGTGGTCTTCTCGGGCATCGCGGCGGCCTCCCTGCGGCCGGGAACCCCTGAGCCCGGCGCTCCATGACGGTACGTCACTCTCCCGCGCGGGCGGCGGTGGGGCCGCTCGCCTGTCCCGGGATCTGCACAGCTTCGCTACAGGAGCGCCCGGGCCCTGCCCCGCCGGCCGCCCGGCGGGGATCATCGCGGGTGGGGGCACCGGGGAGGTGCCCGGGGGCGAGCGGAGGGGGTTTGCGGTGAACGCTCGGAGCAAGGACGCGGGCGCGCCCGGCGGGCTCGGGCGGGCCGCCGGGACGGCCGGGCACGTCCTGGCGCAGGGCCTGTTCCTGCTGGCGGGGCTGGCCGCCGCCGTGCTGGGCTTCGGCTGGTTCGCCGGCGCGAGCGAGGCGTCGAGCGCCTACCGCGGCGCCCCGGCGTGCGACACGGCCGCGCCCGGCGCGGACTGCGTGCGGCACGAGAGCGGCAAGGTGACGGCCAGGGAACGCCACAGCGGCGGCGACTCCACCACCTACACGCTGACCGTGGCCCGCGAGAACGCCCCCCGGCACACCTACACGGTCAGCTGGGAGTTCTACGACGACGCGAAACCCGGCACGGACGTGGACCTGACGCTCTACCGGGGCAAGGTGGCCGAGGTCTCCTACCGCGAGCACCGCGCCACCGACCCGGACACGCCCTGGCTGACCTGCTTCAAGGTGGCCCTGCTGGCCGGCCTGGGGGCGGCCCTCACCGCCCTCGGACTGGCCTGGACGCGCCCGGGCGGGCCCGCGCCCGCGTTCGGCTTCGGCCTCCTCACCGCCTGCCTCGCGCTCGCCGGATCCCTGGCCCTGGTGTCCGCGCAGCTGCCGCTCGCCGCCGCGCTGGCCGTCCCCGTCCTCGGCTGGCTGGTCATGACCGGCACCGCCACCGCCGCCACCCGCCACGCCGCCTGAGCCGCCCGCCCCGCCCCCTACCGGGCCTCGGGTGCCGCAACCGTGCGGCGAGGACGGCAGGCCGGCCCCGGGCCGGGCGGGTATGCGCGGGGCGGGGCCCCGGTGGTGGTCGGGTCCGGGTTTGGCGCCGGGCCCGGGTGACCCCGGACGGGGCCGTTTCAGGGCGTTGTCCGGCGAGGGGCGGGAACGACGAACCCTCGCGTCGGACCGCTCCGGCCCGCCCGACGGGACCGGCCCCGGACGGCCGTCAGCACGTCGTCGGTGATGTCCCGCCGGGTGCAGGGGTCGGCGCGGTCGTACACCCGCCATCGCCCGTCCGGGTCGCCCGGGTCCTCGCGGGACACGATCCCCCGGATGCCCAGGCGCCGAATCGAATCGGCCAGCCGCCGGGCTTCGTCCTCGTCCATGCTTCCCGCCCTCTTCGTCCGGGTGGATTCAGGTTAGTGGGCTTCGCCGCCCTCGCCGCCGCCACCACCGCCGCCGCCACCGCCGGAGCAGTGCGACGCGCACCCGCCGGGGTTGATGGGTCCGCATCCGCCGGGAATGGGGGTGTGGGAGCAGCCGGCGGCCACGGCCACCAGGGCGCGGGTCGGGCCGGTCCACAGTTCGTGATCGGGGGTGTAGCCGGCCTGCTTGATGAGGGCGACGGTCCGGGCGAGGGCGTCCGGGTCGTGGCGCGACGGGTCGGGGCGCTCGGGGTAGTGGTGGACGAACCCGCCGAGCCGTGCGCACAGTCCGGCGTAGGGGCGGGTGTGGAGGATGAGGGCGTGCCACCCTTCGTCGACGACGTTGGACGGGGTGATGCGCTCGGTGGGGAACGTGCGGGCGGTGGCGACGAACTTGAGCGCTTCGGTGACGATGCGCTCGGCGGTGCCCGCCGCCATGCGGGGGTTGTTGTCGATCACTGTTGCGGTGACGGCCTCGAACGCTTCGGGGGTCAGCAGGGCGTGTACGTCGCGCATTCGGGCTCCCTGGTTCTGATAGGCGGTCCCGCCGGGGCCGGTCGTCCGGGCGGGGTTGAGACGGCTTGCGCACCTGACCGGTTCGACCGACGGGAGCCTGCCGCGACCGGCTGGGTCCCGTCACCAGGAATGTAGGGGCGGCGGCCGGAGCCGGGCAGCGGTGATTCCCGATGATTCTCACAGCAGCGACCGGCGGGCCCTGGCGATCACCCGGTGGGCTGACGGACCGTAGACAGCGCTCTCCGCCAGCGCCTCCCACGCCCGGATGTGAAGCGCGATGTCCGCCGGATCGTCCAGCCACATTTCCGCGTGCCAGGACTCGGTGATGACCAATACGCCGTCGTGGATGGAGAAGCCGACTCCTGCGGGCACTCTGAGGTCGGCATCGAACGGCACGATCCCGAGTCGCACGTTCCCAGGCGCCAGCCAGGGGACGAGGGACTCCAGCTGGTCCGCCAGGACGGCCGGCGGGCAGAGCCGGGAGACAAGGGCACCTTCCCACAGCAGGAAGTGGAACGACCGCGACCGATCACCGAGAGCCCTCTGACGTTCCATGCGGGCTACTACCGCAGCCTCGACGTCGCGGATCGATGGGTGGACCCTGGTGTACCGGGTGAGAACCGCCCGGGCGTACTCGGCGGTCTGCAGGAGACCGGGAACCAGGGTCGGGTCGAACGACCGGCGGTCGCCGGTCCTTTCCCCCTGCGCGGCATGCGTCTCCTGCACCGGCCGCACGCCACCGGCGAGTTGGCGCCGCCACGATCGGTACTGCGTCTCCACCGTCCGCAGTCGGCCCACCAGTTCGGCGCCGGCACCTGGCCTGCCGACGGCCTCGGCCCATGCGACCACATCGGTCCTGGTGGGCGACTGCCTGCCGTTCTCCAACTTGCTGACCTTGGACTGGGGCCAGCCCAGACGCGCGGCCACGGCTCGTCCGGACAGCCCGCTCTCGGTGCGGAGTTCACGCATCCGGGCACCAAGAGCAGACCGCGCCTGCTGATAGTCGGTGCTCACATGCCGGAAGGTACCTGAGCCCGGAACTGCGCGTAGGGCAGGGCGTGGTGCCAGGCGGCATCGCGGGCCTGGCAGGCTTGAAGGACTTCCAACGGGTCGGTGACCAGCTCCATACCGATGGTGCGCTCTCCTTCGAAGTGGAAGCGCGCGACCGTGCGGGAGTCGAAGAGCCAGAAGTCCGACAGCCCGGCCAGCCCCGCCGACTCGCCGTCCGGGCGCCACATGTACCGGATGTCCTCACCGGCTGCCACGTTGGTGCGGGCGCACGCCAGCAGGTACCGCTGCCCCTCGGTCGGCGGGTTGTCCACCAGGCGCACCCGCTCGAACCTCTTGCCCTTGTCGGCCATACGGCGCACATTCTCGAACCAGGGGTGTCCGACCTCTCCGGCGGTGTCCCCCGTCCGGAGGAACTCGGAGTAGGAGGGCATCTGCCGGTCGGAGCGGTACCCGGTCCTCGTCTCCAGCCGCCACGCGGTGTGCTCGAAACCGTCGTTGATGAACTCGGTGATCTTCTGCTGGGGAACGAACTGCGGCACTGGCGTCGACTCCTTCGGCGCGAACCTCGCGAGCAGTTCGCGGGGCACGACCACGAAGCCTTCATCCTCCTTCACGTACCTGAGTTGCGCCACGTCCTGCGGGTCCGTCACGGCGTACCCCTGCACGACCACTTCGCCGGTGTCCACGTCCTCGTACAGTGTCGGGCAGTCCCCGACCCCCGACGTGCTGCCGATGGCCCGCAGCCGCCTTGCCATAGCCGTTCCTTTCGCCGACAGACAGGAAGGCCCATGGTCGGCCCCAACCGGCGCCCTGTCAGCGGTGATTCCCGATGATTCCCCGACGCCGGGAAAGCCGGGGACCACGCCCGGCAAGCCCCTTCGCCCGGCCCGCTTCAGGGGGTGCCTTTCCCTGCGTGGTGCGGCCTCCCTGCGGCCGGGAACCCATGGGTGCGGCGGGGACGGGCGGGGTGGTCAGCTCGTGCCGAGGGTGAAGAGCTTGCCCAGCTTCATGGCGAGCATCTGGTTGCCGACCATCTTCATCTTGCCCGCGAAGAACAGCTGCGTGCCGTGGGCCTGCGGGTTCTCGTAGAGCTTCTGGAAGTCCTCGACGGCCAGGGTGCAGGTGAGGTCGGCGCCCTCGCCGATGCCCGGGGCGACGTGCGGGCCGGTCTCGGAGGCGTCGACGAACCAGGAGCCGCCGCCCTCCCCGGTGATGTGCAGCTGGAACCTGCCGCCGATCTCCCGCGCCTGCTGCGGGTAGCGGGCGAGGGTGACGGGCAGTTCCTCGTTGAACAGCTTCCGGATGTCGACGGCCATCGTGTTCTCCGATCGGATGCGTGGCCTTCCCGTGCCTGCCGGTCCGACAGGGACCGTAGGACCAGGGGCGACACGGCACATCCCCCGGTTCCGTAAACCACCCGGACGAGTGAAACCGAGGCGGCCCCGGCGACAGGCCCCGACCCGGCGGCGGTCGGTGCGGATGTCCCGGGGCCCGGCCGCGGGCCGGGGTACGGTGACCGTCGTGCGCCGCAGCGGCACCGGCGGGAGAGCGGAGACCCGAGCATGAAGATCTACGTCGCCCACGTGTTCGTCGACGACCAGGACAAGGCCGAGCACTTCTACACCGGCGTGCTGGGCTTCGTGAAGAAGAACGACATCCCGCTCGGCGGCGGCGCCCGCTGGCTGACCGTCGTCTCGCCCGAGAACCCCCAGGGCGCCGAACTGCTGCTGGAGCCCTCCGGCCACCCCGCCGTCCCCCCGTACAAGCAGGCACTGGTCAAGGACGGCATCCCCGCCACCTCCTTCGAGGTCGCCGACGTCCACGCGGAGACCGCCCGGCTGCGCGCCCAGGGCGTCGTCTTCACCCAGGAACCGGCCGCCATGGGCCCGGTCACCACCGCCGTCTTCGACGACACGTGCGGCAACCTCATCCAGATCGTCCACCACAACGCCTAGGAGTGCTCTTTCAGGTGGTGTCGTAGGTCTGCCATGGGGCGGGTTGTCGGCAGGTGGGGCAGGTGCCGGGTGGGAACGGCTGCGGCCGTTTCTGCCGGTCGGCAACAGGCGTTGTGAGGGTTCTCCGTCGGGCCCCGTTCACCAGGTCACGGGCAGTGACCGCATCCCGTAGATGAAGGAATCGGTACGGAACTCGCGCTCGCCGGCCGGGCGCAGCCCGGCAGGCGGCGGAACAGCGTCTCCAGGGCGATCTGGAGTTCGGCGCGGGCCGGCGGCTGGCCCAGGCACTGGTGTACGCCGAAGCCGAATCTCGACCGGTTCCCGGCCGGACCGGCACACCCCGGGCGTCCCGCCCGGCCTCCCGGGCGAGCGACTCCGCAGCCTGCAAGGCGAGCGTCCGGTCGGTCAGCCCCTTGAAGGTCCTGCCGGGCATCACCCACGGGCCATCCGGCTCCGCTCATGATCGCGCGGACAGCTCCCCGTCGGCGCGCGCCGGGCGCTCACGCGTCGGGGTTGCGGTTCTCGGCGGCGACGGCGAGGCGCTGCGCCTGGAGGCGGGCGAAGGACGCCAGGTCGTGGTCCGGGGGCAGTCCCCTGGCGAACAGCAGGACCACGACCGTCCCCACCCGGAACCGGGCCGTTTCGAACCGCTCGCCCGAGCCGCCGCTCTGCGCGTAGGCGATCGTGTCCTCGGCTCCGGGCACGTCGAGGGCCAGCGGCGTGGAGTCGGCCTGCTTGGCCTGGTGGTCCTGGAGCTCCCCCTTCATCCGGACCCTGGCGTTGTCGAGGGAGTCGAAGGCGGAGAGGGCGAAATGCACGTTGGTGTCGCCGCGCGAATCGCTCTTGACGAGGTCGACCGTCACGGTGGCCGTGAGGCCGACACAGCCGGGGAGGCGCTGACCGGCGCACTTGTCCTCGGCCTGGCGGCCCTCGTCGGCGAACGGCCCGGTGACGCCCCAGCCCGCGGGGGCGGCGAGGCGGCTGGGGATGGCCTGCTTGAGCTGGGCCGGGCTGAACGGCGCGTCGACGGCCCTGGCGTCCGAGATGCCCGCCCGGTCGTCCTTCCGGTCGGTTCCGCCCGAACACGCCGTCAGTGCCAGGGCCACAGCGAGCCCCAGGCCTGCGACACCACTCCTGCGCAGCACACCCACCCCCGGGAGACAACGATCCGTCGATTGTCCATCCAGTATCGGGAAACGGCCCTCCCGTGACACCGGTTCCCCGATTCCCGCGTTCCCGAGGGCTGCGTCCCGGGGAACCGCTGCCGGGGCCGCCCGGGCGTGGGCCGGGCGGCCCCCGTCGGCGGCGTCAGGCGGGTATGCGCGGGGCGGGGTCCGGGCAGTCGGGATCGGGGCCCGGGCGCCGCGCGGGGGTGGGGGTGCGGCGGACGGGGCGGCGGGCGGGGGCGGGGGCGGGCTCGTCGGGGCGGGAGATGCGCAGGGTCGCGAGGACGCCGAGCACGACGGTGGCGAAGGCGAGCGCGGTGAGGATCGCGAAGGCGGCGGCGACCAGGGCGTCGGTGGTGGTCACGGCGCGTCCGCCCGGCCGCCGTGGAGGTCGCGCAGCAGGTGGAGGAGGTTGAGGAGGGTGGAGAGGGAGGCGCTGCCGAAGTCGACGAGCGGGCGCCCGTCGAGGGTGGTCTCGGTGACGGCGGCCGAGCCCCACTGGATGCCGAAACGGCTTCCGTAGTAGTGGAGTTCGCCCAGCAGCGCGGTCACCTCGGGTTCGGTGTAGGTGCGCAGCGAGGGGTCGTCGGGCGCGATCGGCTCGCGGCGGGCGGAGGTGTTCACGCGGCCAGGTCCAGCTCGAACCAGACGCGCTTGCCGCGCGTGCGGGTCTCGGCGCCGAAGCGGTGGGTGAGCGCGCGCACCAGGTGCAGGCCCCGGCCGGAGAGGGCGTAGGGGTCGGCGCAGGCGCGCGGTTCGGGGAGGGTGGGGCAGTCGTCGCACACGCACACGCGCAGGGTGCGGTCGCCGCCGGAGAGGACGACGACCACGGCGGGCGAGGGGCTGCCGCCGTGCTTGAAGGCGTTGACGTAGAGCTCGTGGAGGGCGAGTTCGGCGTCGCGGATCAGGTCGTCCGGCCAGCCGGCGCCCGTCATCGCCTCGCGCAGCTCCTCGCGGGCGGCGGACCAGTCGGGCGGGGTGAAGGCACGCATGGGGAACCTCCGAGGGGGGTTCGTACAGAGGGGGTGATGGTGCGCTGAACGGCGGAATCGTCGCCGGGGGCACACGGGCAGCAGGCGCCTACTGCCCCGGAAACAGGCGTTGTTGACGATCCGTCGGATCGATGTGACATCGACCATAGCGCACCGGAACTTAAATTTAGGAAGACGAGGTGAAGTTCCCCCTTCCGGGGGACGGATGGCCCTCCGCGCGGCCGACGCGGCAGACTGGACCCACGAAACGCCGAGAGGACACGATGCCCAGTCGCCCCAACCCGACCCTTCGTCAGCGCCGCCTGGGCGCGGAGCTCCGAAGGATGCGAGAGCAGGCCGGCCTCGGCGGCAGCCAGCTCGCCCGTGCGCTCGGCGTGACTCCCGCTCACATCACGCAGATGGAGACCGGCAAGACCGGCGTCAGCGTGGATCGCCTGCATGCCATCGCCGCGACGTGCATGTGCGCCAATCAGCCGCTGATCGAATCCCTCCTCGACATGACCGGGGCCCGCGAGAAGAGCGGCTGGTGGGAGGAGTATCGCGGGAGCCTCACGACGGACTTCCTTGAGGTTGCAGAGCTTGAAAGCAATGCGCATCAGCTGACGGTCTACACGACCACCTTCATCCCCGGACTGCTTCAGACCAGCGACTACGCGCGCGTCCTATTCGCCCACACCTACCCACCGCTGCCCCACCACCAGGTCGAGCTCAGAACGACGTTTCGAATGCGCCGACAGCACGTTGTCCGATCCGAGGCGACTCCTCACACCGCCTTCATCCATGAGACAGCACTACACATGGAGTTCTGCGGCCCGAAGATCCTGGCCGAGCAGCTCGACGCGCTCATCAACGACTCCGAACAATCGAACATCTCGGTTCGAGTGGTACCGTTCGGCGCGAGCGTCGTCCCGAGCCCCAGTGAGAACTTCACCTACGCAGCGGGGCCAATCACCGAGTTGGACACCGCACAGATGGACACAGGCCACGGCGGCCAGCTCTTCGAAGCCCCCGCCCACTTGGCAAGGTTCCGGGCTCTGATCGCTCAGATGGATTCCAGCGCTCTCCCCGAAGGAGAGTCACGAGACTTCATCCGGTCCATCAAAGACGGAATAGGGAAAAAGCATGTCTAGCTCATGGCAGAAGTCCAGCCACTCCGCCGCAAATGACAACTGTATTGAGGTGCGGGCGGCCAATAGGCTGATCGAGATTCGCGAGTCCGATGACGGTGCTGTCATAGTCCGCACCGGCCGCAGTGAGTTCGCCGCACTCCTCCAAGGAGTCAAGGGCGGGGCGTTCGACCTCAGCGAATAGACCAACGCGGTGGCCTCTCGGCTTCGTCGAGAGGCCACCGAAGCAATTTGGGGACACCTACGGGCGGGGCATGCACGGCTTGGTCGACGTCGGGGCGGGGGTGCCGGGGGTGGGGGTGGGGCTCTCGCACCCGGACGGGTACATCGGTCCGATCATCGAGACGCGGCTGACCTGGTAGGGGCCCTGCCCGTACCAGCCGTGGAAGGTGACCCGCACCTCGTGGGAGTCGCCGATGACGAGGGTGGTGAACAGCGTCGCCTCCCCCGGTCCGGGGGCCCACAGCGTCTCCTCGCCGCTGCCCGTCCCGGTGCCGGAGACGGTCACGAAGGCGTAGGCGCCGGACACCCGCGCGAAGAACGGGTAGGAGGTGCCGGGCACGACCGGGACCGTCTGCGTGCAGCCGGCGTAGCTCTGCCCGCCGGGGCGGCCCTCCACGCCTTGCCCGGCCGTCTGGACGAACTCGCCTTCGCAGGACCAGCCCCGCTCCAGCGGGCCGCTGAAGTCGCCGTTCTTGATCCACTCCACGGGCGCGGGCTGCGCGGTGGCGGAGCCGGTCGCGGCGGCCGCGGCCGTGCCGACGAGGAGCAGCACGCCGAGGGCGGCGCCGAGCGGCCCGCCGGCCCCGGCGTGGCGGGCGCGGCGGGGGCGGGAGCGGGGTGGGCGCATGGCATCTCCGGGGTGGGGGGCGGGCCTTCGGACGGCGCGGGGGCGGTCGGCCGTCAGGGGATGTAGGTGCGGTAGCAGGTGGAGGACGGCGAGGGGGACGTGGGGGCGGTCGCCGTCGGGGTGGGGGTGGGGCTGTCGGGTTCGGTGCACGGGTTCGGTTCGAAGCCCGGGCCGACGAAGGACATCCGCCGCACGTCGTAGGGGGACTGCTCGTACCAGCCGTGGAAGTACACGGTCAGCAGCTCGGTGTCCGGCCCGGTGGTGACCTGCACCGACAGGTCGTTCCAGTCCTGCCCGCTCGACCAGGTGGAGGCGTTCTCGCCGCCCGATCCACTGACCCCGACGAAGGCGAACGGGCCGCGCACCGAAGCCGTCAGGGTGTAGCGGGAGTTGGGCCGCACCCGCACCCGCTGGGCGCAGCCGGCGGTGCTGTCGGCGGTGGGGACGCCCGTCATGTAGTGCACGTGCGGGACGCCGCTGGAGCGGACGTTCTCACAGCGCCAGATCCACGGGTAGGAGTCGAAGGCGCCGTTGACGATCAGCTCGACCCTCGGGAGCGGGTCCGCCGACGTGGTGGCGGCGGCCAGGCCCACGGTGGAGGCGGCCGCGGTGAGGGCCGCGACGGCGAGGCCGACGGACAAGCCGGCGCGCCGGCGGGCAGGACGGGGTGGGGCGGGTGCACGCATGCCGTCTCCGGGTGGGGGCGTACCGACGGGGCAGCGGTGCGAGGGAGTGGTCCACACCATGGGGGACGCGCCCCGGCGCCGTCAAGGGGCCCGCCGGATGCCCGGCGGGCGGGCCCCCCTCTCCTCGCGTGTGGGAATGCGTGAAGGGATGTCAAGGATCGTCAAGAATTCGCGGGGCTTTGCCGAAAGTGGCTGACGATACGTCAAGATTGCCGCCGGGAAGGAGTGTTGAGGCATAGGCGGAGGCTAGCGTGGCGGCATGGACATTTTGCCGCTGCCCCGATTCGGGCTCGTCGTGCCGCCGGAGAACCCCGTCGCGGAACCGGAATTCAACCGGTTCATCGGCTCCGAGCTGAATGTGTACACCACCCGTTTCCCGGTGACGCCGGTATTCGACCACGCCACCATGGAGCTGTACAACGAGGTGCTGCCCGACGTGCTCGCCACGTTCGGCAAGCTCGCGCTGGGCGCGGCCGTGGTCGCGTGCAACGCCTCGCACTACCTGTTCGGCCCCGACGGCGACGCCGAGTTCCTGGCGGGGCTGTCGCAGCGGTTCGGCTACCCCGTGCAGTCCACCTCGCACGCGATCGTCGACCTGCTGGAGGTGCTCGGGCAGAAGCGGCTGACCCTGGTGTCGCCGTACGCGCCGTGGCTGACCGACATATCCCGCGGCTACTGGGAGAAGGCCGGCCTGACCGTCGACCACATCGCCTACGCCCCCGCCGAGGCGGGCGTGGACGGGGCCGAGGACCGGTTCAACCCGTACGAGGTGACCACCGCGACCCTGCTGGAGCGGGTGCGCGCGGCCGGTGTGCCCGGGGACGGGGTGCTGCTGTTCACCGGGACCGGGATGGCCACCGTCACCGCCGCCGAACACCTCGCCCGCGAGGGCGACGCGCGCACGCTGGTGACCTCCAACCTCGCCTCCGCCTGGTGGGCCCGGCGCACCCTGGGCCTGACCGGGGCGGCGCACCCGCTGGTGGAGCGCCTGAACGCCCGCTAGCACCCGCCCCCGCACCACTCCCCCGCTCCCCCGTTCCCCCGTTCCCGCACCTCGTCCCGTCCAGGAGGCTTTCCGTCATGGCCGCAGCCAGTCCAGCCAGCTCCCCCGAGTCCCTCGTCGCACTCGTCAGCGGCGGCGCCTCCGGTATCGGGGCGGCCGCCGTGGCCGCGCTCGCCGCCCGGGGCGTGCGCGTGGCGGCCCTGGACCTCAACCCCGGCGAGGTGGCCGCCCCGGCGGTCGGCATCGCCTGCGACGTGAGCGACGACGCGTCGGTGCGCGCGGCCGTGGCCGAGGCGGTGGAGCGGTTCGGGCGCATCGACGTCGTCGTCAACAACGCCGGCATCGCCGCCGCCGGCGACATCACCGGCAACGACGACGAGCAGTGGCACCGCGTGCTGGACGTCAACGTGGTCGGCATGGTGCGCCTGTCCCGCGCCGCGCTCCCCCACCTGCGCAAGTCCCCGGCCGCCGCGATCGTCAACACCTGCTCGGTGTTCGCCCTCACCGGCGTGCCCCAGCGCGTCCTGTACTCCGCGTCCAAGGGCGCCGTGCAGTCGCTGACCCTGGCCATGGCCACCGACCACGTCCGCGAGGGCATCCGGGTCAACGCCGTCGCCCCCGGCGCCGTCGACACCCCCTGGATCACCCGCGTCCTCGCCGCCACCCCCGACCCCAAGGCCGCGCGCGAGGCGCTGGACGAGCGCCACCCGCTGGGGCGCCTGACCCGCCCGCAGGAGGTCGGCGAGGCGATCGCCTACCTCGCGCTGGACGCCACCGCCACCACCGGGACCGTCCTGACCGTCGACGGCGGCATCGGCAGCCTGCGCCCCTGAGCCCCTGAGCCCCCGGGGCGTCCATCCCCCCTGGCGGGACCCGGACTTGACCCTCACATTAATGGAAAGGTTTGAGCATCCCGTCATGAGGAGCACCGAGCCCACCGCCGCCCCCGCGCCCGACACCGCGGCCCCCGCCGCGGCCGACCCTACCGCCGCCGCGCCGACGAAGGACCCCAAGCTGCCGATGGCCGCGCTGCTGGCGCTGGCCGTCGCCGTGTTCATCACCAGCCTCACCGAGACCCTGCCCGCCGGCCTGCTGCCCGAGATGAGCGCGGGCCTCGGCACCAGCGAGGGCGCCGCCGGCCAGACGGTGACCATCTACGCGCTCGGGACGGTGCTGACCACCATCCCGCTGTCCGCCGCCACCGCCGGCTGGCGCCGCAAGCGCCTGCTGCTGGCCGCGATGGCCGGCTTCGCGCTCGCCAACACCGTCACCGCCGTGTCCGCGAACTACCCCCTCACCCTCGTCGCCCGCTTCGTCGCGGGCGTCGCCGCGGGCCTGGCCTGGGCGCTGCTGGCCGGCTACGCCCGGCGCATGGTCGCCCCCGCCCAGGAGGGCAGGGCGATCGCGATCGCCATGGCCGGCATCCCCCTCGCCCTGTCGCTGGGCGTGCCGGCCGGCACCTTCCTGGGCCGCGTCGCCTCCTGGCAGAGCGCGTTCTGGGCGATGACCGTGCTCACCGCCGTCCTGCTGGTGTGGATCACCGCGATCGTGCCCGACTACCCCGGCCAGAAGGCCGGCGGCAAGATCCCCGTGCGCGCGACGCTGCGCGTGCCCGGGGTGACGCCGGTGCTGTTCGTGATGCTGGTGTTCGTCCTGGCCCACACCCTGCTCTACGCCTACATCGCCACCTTCCTCGACGACATCGGCATGGGCGAGCGCACCGACGCCGTACTGCTGGTCTTCGGGGTGGCCTGCCTGGTCAGCATCTGGGTCGTCGGCGCCTACATCAGCCGCCACCTGCGCTCCCTGACGATCGCCGCGACCCTGCTGGTCGGGGCGGCCGTCGCCGTCCTCGGCGCGTTCTCCCACACCCCCGCCCTCGTCTACGTCGCGGCCGCGCTGTGGGGGCTGGGCTGGGGTGGGGTGCCGACCCTGCTGCAGACCGCCGCCGGCCAGGCCGGCGGCGAGGCCGCGGACGCCGCGCAGGCGATCCTGGTGGTGCTGTGGAACGTCGCGATGGCCGGCGGCGGCATCGCCGGCGGGCTGCTCCTGCAGGCCGTCGGGGTCACGCCGTTCCCGTGGACGGTACTGGTGCTGCTGGTACCGGTCCTGTTCGTCGTGGTCTCCGCCCGCGCCCACGGCTTCCCCGGCCGGGACGGCGCGGTGGAGGCGGGCTGACGGCGGCACGGCGCAGCGGCGCGCGCGGCACCGAGAACGGCACCGCAGAGGCATCGAGGACGGCATCGCGCGGTGCCGGGCCGGTGC
>NZ_JBFBDO010000147.1:0-15134 GCF_040683335.1 Kitasatospora sp. NPDC093806 | reverse complement strand
CGCCTCGCCGCCGTCCGCACGGCCGCCGCCGCCCTGCTCGCCCCGCTCGCCGCCGCGCCGAGCGCCCTCGCCGCCACCCCGGACGCCACCCCGGAAGCCGCCGCCACCGCGCTCCCCGCCGTCCCGGCGCTCAAGGTGCTGACGTACAACGTCTTCCTGATGAGCAAGAGCCTCTACCCCAACTGGGGCCAGGACTACCGCGCCAAGGCCATCCCCGCCACCGACTTCTTCCGGGGCCAGGACGTCGTGGTGCTCCAGGAGGCCTTCGACAACGCCGCCTCCGACGCGCTCACCGCCCAGGCTGCCACCGTCGGCTACCCGTACCACACTCCGGTCGTCGGCCGCTCGACCAGCGGCTGGGACGCCACCGCCGGCAGCTACAGCTCCACCACCCCCGAGGACGGCGGGGTCACCCTGCTCAGCAAGTGGCCCATCCTCCGCAAGGAGCAGTACATCTTCAAGGACGCCTGCGGGGCGGACTGGTGGTCGAACAAGGGCTTCGTCTACGCCGTGCTCGACGTCAACGGCGTGCGCACGCACGTGCTCGGCACCCACCTCCAGTCCACCGACACCGGCTGCTCCGCCGGTGAGCCGGCCGCCGTCCGGGCCGCCCAGCTCAAGGCGATGAAGGCGTTCGTCGACGCCAAGAACATCCCGGCCGCCGAGCCGATCGTGCTGGCCGGCGACCTCAACATCGACTCGCACGGCAGCGAGTACCCGGCCCTGCTGGCCAACGCGGGCGTGGCCCCGGCCGACACCCGCAACGGCTGGGTCAACTCCTTCGACACGGCGGACAACTCGATCGCCGCCTACCGCTACCCGGGCGAGCCCAAGGAGGACCTCGACTACGTCCTCTACCGGGCCGACCACGCCCGTCCGGCGAACTACACCAACACGGTGGTCCGCTTCCACAGCTCGCCCTGGACGGTGAGCAGCTGGGGCAAGAGCTACACCTACAACGACCTCTCCGACCACTACCCGGTGACGGCCGGCTGATCCTGGCGGCGGTTCACCGGGCCGGTCAGCCCGCCCCGGTGAACCGCCGGTAGGCCTCCGCCAGCGCCGCGGCCGGCGGGCGGCCGCGCGGCGGCGCCCCGGACGGGCCCAACTCGTCCAGCGCGGTGGCGGTTTCGGCGGCGTCGACCTCCTCGGGGTCGGGCACGGCGCCCCGCCAGAAGACGTCGATCAGCTCGGCGAGCGGGCGGTCCCCGGAAGCCATCGATCCCTCACTCTCCGATCGTGTCGGCGGACAGCGTGAGCAGTTCGCGCAGCCGCTCGGTGGGCAGTTCGGCGAGCCACTGCTCGCCGTCCCCGACCGCCGCCTCGGCCAGGGCGCGCTTGGCGGTGAGCAGTTCGTCGATCCGCTCCTCGACGGTGCCGGCGCAGACCAGCCGCCGGACCTGCACGTCGCGGCGCTGCCCGATCCGGTGGGCGCGGTCGGTGGCCTGGTCCTCGACCGCCGGGTTCCACCAACGGTCCAGGTGGATCACCTGGTTGGCGGCGGTCAGGTTGAGCCCGGTGCCGCCGGCCTTCAGCGACAGCAGGAACACCCGCGGCCCGTCCGGCGCCCGGAACCGCTCGACCATCTCGTCCCGCCGACCGCGCGGCACCCCGCCGTGCAGGTAGAGCACCTCCTCGCCCAGCTTGCGCCGCAGGTACGGCCGGAGCATCGTGCCGAACTCGGCGTACTGGGTGAAGACCAGCGCCCGGTCCCCCTCGGCCAGCGCCTCCGTGAGCAGGGCGACCAGCTGCTCCACCTTGCCCGAGCGGCCGGCCACCGCCGTTCCGTCGTGCAGGAGTTGGGCCGGGTGGTTGCAGACCTGCTTGAGCCGGCCGATCGCCGCCAGCACCGCACCCTTGCGCTCGACGCCGCGCAGCCCCTGCAACCGCTCCAGCAGGTCGGCGACCACCGCCCGGTAGAGCCCGGCCTGCTCGGCGGTCAGCGAGCAGCGGACGGTGAACTCCTGCTTGGCGGGCAGGTCCCGGACGATCAGCGGGTCGCTCTTGCGGCGGCGCAGCAGGAACGGGCCGGTGACGCGCCGCAGCCGGGCGGCGGCGTCGGCGCTGGCGGCCTGTTCGACCGGGATCGCGAACCGCTCGCGGAACGCCTCCGAGCTGCCGAACAGCCCCGGGTTGGCGAAGTCCAGCACCGCGTGCAGGTCGGCCAGCCGGTTCTCCACCGGTGTGCCGGTGAGCGCGATCCGCGGGCCGGAGCGCAGCGAGCGCAGCGCCCGGGACTGCCGGGCCGAGCGGTTCTTGACGTGCTGGGCCTCGTCCGCGACGATCCGCCGCCAGTGGATCCGGCGCAGCTCGGCGGCGTCCCGCTGGACCAGTCCGTAGGTGGTGATCACCAGGTCGGCCGCCTGGAGTCCGGGGCCCGGGGCGGTGCGGTCGGGGCCGTGGTGGACGTGCACCCGCAGGCCGGGCGCGAACCGGGCGGCCTCCCCGCGCCAGTTGCCGACCAGGGACATCGGGCAGACCAGCAGCACCGGGCCGGTCGCGCCGCGCTCCTGCTCCAGGGCGAGCAGGGCGAGGGTCTGCACCGTCTTGCCGAGTCCCATGTCGTCGGCCAGCACGGCGCCCAGGCCCAGCCGGCCGAGCGCGTCCAGCCAGGCCAGCCCGCGCCGCTGGTAGGGGCGGAGCGAGCCGGTGAAGCCGGCGGGCAGCTCCGGGACCCGGTCGGCGGGGCCCGGGGTCCCGGCCAGCAGGTCGCCGATCGGGCCGGTCGCGTGCACGGCGGTGACCGGCAGTCCGTCCACCACGGCGCCGTCGTCCACGGCCAGCCGCAGCAGTTCGACCGGCGCCATGGTGCCGCTGCCGCGTTCGGCCAGGAAGCGCGCGGCGGCGGCGAGTTGGACCTGGTCGACCTCGACCCAGCGGCCCCGCAGCCGGACCAGCCCCTGCTGGGCGGCGGCCAGTTCGGCCAGCTCCTGCTCGGTGAGGGTGAGGTCGCCGAGGGCGAGCCGCCATTCGAAGGCCAGCACGGCGTCCCGGTCGACCTGCGCGGTGCGGGCCACCGCGGACGGGTCGTCGCCGGTGGCGCCGGCCGTCAGGACCAGGCCGAGCCGCGGGCGGCGCTGCCACCAGGCGGGCAGCAGCACGCCGAACCCGGCGCGGGTCAGCGCGGGCGCGCCCTCGCGCAGGAAGCGCAGGGCGCCCGCCCGGTCGAGGCCGGTCCCGGTGGGGAAGGTACCCGCGAGGGCGGCGCGCAGCGTCGGGTCGACCCGCCCGGCGCGGTCCAGCTCGGCCAGGTAGGCCTCGGCCGGGTCGCCGGGGACGGCGCGGGCCAGCGCCTCGTAGGCCGGGTCGGCGGCGCCGGGCCGCAGCGCGGCGGCGGGGACCACCAGGGACGGGCGGTCGACCGCGCGGACCAGCAGGTCGAGGCGCCAGTCGTCGGCGACCGGCCCGCCGTCGGGGTCGTCCGGGTCGGCGCCGAGGGGTTCGCTGAGCCGGAAGTCGAGCCGCAGCGGTCCGTCGGCCGGCCGGGCGGCGTACCAGTCGGCCAGCCGCTGCGGCAGCCCGGCGGGCGGCGGCTGGCCGAGCCGGCCGTCCGGTCCGTAGAGCGCGGCGAGGAACGGGTCGGCGGGCGGCGCGGCCTCGGCGAGCGCGACCCGGGCCTCCTGGTCGACGAGGGCGTCGAGCAGTCCGGTGAGCAGCGCGGCGGCGGACGGCTCACCCACGGACGGCGTGCCCCCGCCCCCGTCCGGCCGGTGCTCGGCGCGGCAGACCGGGGGGCACCCCGCGACCAGCGCGGCCGTCTCCCGGCGGGCCGGGCCGTCCGGCGCGGGCCGCCAGCGCGCGTGCCACTCCCCCGTCTCCTCGACCAGCGCCGGGAGCAGCCGCCCGCGCCCGACCAGCCGCCAGGCCAGGTCGTGCGCGGCGGCGAGCCAGCGCACCGAGGCGCCGTACGCCAGCTCGGCCGGGGTGCCGTCCGGCAGCTGGACGGTCGCACCCGGCCAGTGCGGGTCGTGCAGCGCGCCGAGCAGCTGGGCGGCCTGCGCCCGGTCGAAGAGCAGCGCGGGCACCCGCCACGGGCTCAGCCCCACCCCGCGCGGGGCGGCGCCCACCGGCAGGTCCGGCGAGGGCGTCGGGCGGCCGCCGAGAGTGGGCAGCAGCAGCCCGGTCCACCGTTCGGCGGCCTGTTCGGCCAGCCAGCCCAGCCCGGGCCCGACCGTCCCGAGCAGCCGGGCGACCTCCCCGGCCGGGCAGGCGAACGGGTGCGCCGCCCCGCCCCGGTCGGCCCGGTCGCGCCGCTCGCCCCGGTACGCCGCCGCGTCCTCGGCCCAGACAGCGAGCCGGCCGTCGTCCCGCCAGAGGGCGTGCAGGGCGTACATCGGTGGCGCGGCCTCTCCTGGGAAGCGGGAACAGCGGAGTCGAAGCAAGACCTCCCAGCCTAGTCCGCCCCACCGACAGGGCCGCCGGGCCGCCGACGGGCCACCGCGCGGGGCCCGGTGCGCCCGCCTAGGCTGACCGAAAAGTACCCGTTCACGGGTATACGTCCGCCCGACGGAAGGGTGAGAGCCTTGAGCGCGTCCACCGAGGAGCCGAACGCGTCCGCCGCGCAACCGCGGCGGCCGGAGCCCGCCGTGGGCCCCACCCCCGAGGGCGAGCCGCGGGTCCGCCCCTACCACCACCCGGCCGCCGGCTGGGGCGCCGCGAAGAGCGTCACCCGCTTCATGGTCCGCGAGGGCGCCCTGGTGGACGGGCCGCGGGCGATCATGAAGATGAACCACGAGCGGACCGGCTTCGACTGCCCCGGCTGCGCCTGGCCGGACGACACCAAGGGCCTGCACCTCGACATCTGCGAGAACGGCATCAAGCACGTCACCTGGGAGATGACCCGCAAGCGGGTCGGCCGCGAGTTCTTCGCCGCGCACTCGGTGACCGAGCTGTCCGGCTGGAGCGACTACGCGCTGGAGAACCAGGGCCGGCTCACCGAGCCGATGGTGTACGACGCCGCCACCGACTACTACGTCCCGATCACCTGGAAGGACGCCTTCGCGCTGGTCGGCCGCACCCTGCGGGGGTTGGACAGCCCGCACCGGGCCGCGTACTACACCTCCGGCCGGCTCGGCAACGAGGCCACCTTCCTCTACCAGCTGATGGCCCGCGAACTGGGCACCAACAACCTCCCGGACTGCTCCAACATGTGCCACGAGGCGAGCGGCCGCGCGCTCCAGGCCTCGCTCGGCACCGGGAAGGGCACCGTCGACCTCAAGGACTGGGAGGCCACCGACGCGCTGTTCATCCTCGGCGTCAACGCGGCCTCCAACGCGCCCCGGATGCTCACCGCGCTCGCCGAGGCCTACCACCGGGGCGCGCAGATCGTGCACGTCAACCCGCTGGTCGAGGCCGCCGCCACCCGCACGATCATCCCGCACGACTTCACCGACATGGCCCTCGGCAAGGCGACCCGGACCAGCACGCTGAACCTCCAGCCGCGGATCGGCGGCGACCTGGCCCTGCTGCGCGGCATGGCCAAGGCGATCCTGGAACAGGCCCCGAGCGATCCCAAGGCGCTGGACCAGGAGTTCATCGACCGCCACACCACCGGCTTCGCCGAGTACCGGGCGCTCTGCGAGGCCACCCCCTGGGAGGAGTTGGAGCGGCAGTCCGGGCTCCCGCGCGCCGACATCCTCAAGGCGGCCCGGGTCTACCGCGACGCGGACCGCTCGATCGTCAGCTGGTGCCTGGGCGTCACCCAGCACGAGCACGGCGTCGACACCGTCCGGGAGATCGTCAACCTGCTGCTGCTGCGCGGCAACCTCGGCCGGGAGGGCGCCGGCCCGTCCCCGGTCCGCGGGCACAGCAACGTCCAGGGCAACCGCACCTGCGGCATCGACCACCGCCCGGCACCGGAGTTCCTGGACCGCCTCGCCGAGGTGTGCGGGATCGACCCGCCCCGGGAGCACGGCCTGGACACCGTCGCCGCGATCCGGGCGATGCGGGACGGCGAGGTCACCGTGTTCGTCGGCATGGGCGGCAACTTCGCGCTCGCCGCGCCCGACACCCCCTACACCTTCGCGGCGCTGCGCACCTGCGAGCTGACCGTGCAGGTGAGCACCAAGCTCAACCGCAGCCACCTGGTGCACGGCCGGCAGGCGCTGATCCTGCCCTGCCTCGGCCGCACCGAGAAGGACCAGCAGCGGACCGGCCTGCAGAGCACCTCGGTCGAGGACTCGATGAGCATGGTGCACCTGTCCGTCGGCATGAAGCGGCCCGCCTCCCCGGACCTGCTGTCCGAGCCCGCGATCATCGCCGGCCTGGCCCGGGCCGCGCTGCCCGACAGCGCCACGCCGTGGGAGTGGTACGTCGAGGACTACGACCGGATCCGCGACGCCATGGCCCAGGTCCTGGACGGCTTCGAGGACTTCAACCGCCGGGTCCGGCTGCCGCTCGGCTTCCGGATCCGCCAGCCCGCCCGCGAACTGGTCTTCCGCACCCCGTCCGGGCGCGCCGAGTTCTCCGCCGCCGCGCTGCCGGACGTGGTGCCCGCCCCCGGCACCCTGGCCCTCGGCACCATGCGCTCGCACGACCAGTGGAACACCACCATCTACTCCGACGACGACCGCTACCGGGGCGTCCACAACCTGCGCACCCTGGTCTTCATGAACCGCGACGACATGCGCGAGCGCGGCATCGCCGAACTCACCCCCGTCGACATCACCAGCACCGCCCGGGACGGCAGCCGGCGCCGCCTCGACGGGTACCTCGCCGTGCCGTACGACATCCCGCGCGGCTGCGCGGCCGGCTACATGCCGGAGATGAACGTGCTGTGCGCGCTCGGCGACTACAGCACCCAGAGCGACCAGCCGATCATGAAGCACCTCAAGGTGACGATCGTCCCGGCGGGGCGGCAGCCGTAGCGCACCCGAACGCCCCGCCCGGGGCGCGCCGTCCGGGTTTCCGCCCTAGGTTGCGGTGCGAGGGGGTCATCCGAGCGAGAGGTACGCACTGACATGGCTGGGAAGTTCGAGCTGTACACGGACGACAGCGGCATGCACCGGTTCCGGCTCAAGGCGAGCAACGGAACGATCGTGGTGACGGGCGACCCGGAGGACAGCCGGGACGACTGCCTCAAGAGCATCGAGTCGCTCCGCAAGCTCGCGCCCTACGCGGAACTCAAGGAGGCGGCCGCCGGCCCGGCCTGAGGAATCCGGTGACGCCCCTCGGCGGGCGATGACGCCCTCGGCGGGCGGGGACGCGGGTCGGCGGCACAATTCGCCGACCCGCGTTCGTTTGTACGACAGATCCCTTTGGCCGCGTGCACGCCGGACGCGGACAGAACACAGGCATGCGTGTCGTCATCGTCACCGAGTCCTTTCCCCCCGAGGTCAACGGCGTCGCCCACAGCGTGCTGCGGACCGCCGAGCACCTGCTCCGCCGGGGCCACCAGCCGCTGGTCGTCACCCCGGCCCCCGCGCGCGGCGCGCACAGCCCGTCGCACACCTTCGGCTCCGGCACGGCGGCGGCCGACCTGCCGGTGGTCCGCGTCCCCTCCGTCCCGCTGCCCGGCTACCCGCAGGTCCGGATCGCGCTGCCCAGCCGGCAGCTGGCCGCCGCGATCGAGGGCCACCGGCCCGACCTCGTCCACCTGGCCAGCCCGTTCGTCCTCGGCGCGCGCGGCGCGCAGGTCGCCACCCGGCTCGGCCTGCCGATCGTCGCCGTCTACCAGACCGACCTCGCCGGGTACGCGCACGCCTACCGGGCCGGGCGCGGGCTCGGCGAAGCCGCCGCCTGGCACCGGATCCGCGGCATCCACGGCCTCGCCGCCCGCACCCTCGCGCCCTCCACCCCCGCCGCCCAGGACCTCACCGCGCACGGCGTCGCCCGGGTCCAGCTCTGGCCGCGCGGCGTCGACTCGGCCCGCTTCCACCCGCGCCACCGGGACGAGGCCCTGCACCGGGCGCTCGCCCCCGGCGGCGAGGTGCTGGTCGGGTACGTCGGGCGGCTCGCGCCCGAGAAGCGGGTCGACCTGCTGGCCGAGACCGCCACCCTGCCCGGCGTCCGGGTGGTGATCGTCGGTGACGGGCCGTCCGCGCCCGGGCTGAAGGCCCAGATGCCCGGCGCGGTCTTCCTCGGCCGCCGCACCGGCGAGGAACTGGCCCGCTGCTTCGCCTCGCTGGACGTGTTCGTGCACACCGGCCCGCTGGAGACCTTCTGCCAGACCATCCAGGAGGCGATGGCCAGCGGGGTCGCGGTGGTCGGACCGGCCGCCGGCGGCCCGCTCGACCTGGTCGCGCACCACCGCACCGGCCTGCTCGTCCCGCCCCGCGACGGCGCCGCCGTGGCCCGGGCGGTCACCGAGCTCGCCGGGGACCCCGAACTGCGGGCCTCGTACGGGCGCGCCGGGCGGGCGGAGGTGACGGCCCGCACCTGGGAGGCGGTCGGGGACCTGCTGCTGCGGCACTACGCGGAGGTGCTGGCCGAGCACCACGGGGTGGCGGTCCCGGCCGGGCCCGTCGTTCCTCCCGCTGCCGCCGCCGTGCCGCCCGGGCCGCCCACCGACGCGCGGACGGAGGAGCTGCCCGCATGACCACCGGCCCGCTCCGGATCGTCCGGGTGGCCAACTTCGTCACCCCCGTCTCCGGCGGACTGCGCACCGCGCTGCGCCACCTCGGCGCGGGCTACCGGGCGGCCGGGCACACCCCGGTCCTGGTGGTGCCCGGCGAGCGGCGGACGGCCGAGGAGGACGAGCAGGGCCTGGTCGTCACGCTGCCTGGCCCCGTCCTGCCCGGCAGCGGCGGCTACCGACTGCTCACCGACCGGCGCGCGGTCGCCGCCGAACTGGAGCGGCTCGCGCCCGACCGGCTGGAGGTCTCCGACCGCACCACCCTGCGTTGGACCGGCGCCTGGGCCCGGCGGCGCGGCGTCCGCTCCGCGATGGTGTCGCACGAGAGCGCCGCCGGGCTGCTGCGCACCTGGGGCCTGCCCGGCCCGGTCGCCGGCGCGGCGGCGGACCGGCTCAACGGCCGGACCGCCCGGTCGTACGACACGGTGATCTGCACGACCGACTGGGCCGCCGCCGAGTTCCGCCGCCTGGGCGTGCGGAACCTGGCGCGCGCCCCGCTCGGCGTGGACCTCACCACCCTGCGCCCCCTGCCCGCCGCAGCCCGGGCCGAGGAACGCGCCCGGTACGCGGCCCCCGAGGAGGCGCTGCTGGTGCTCTGCTCCCGGCTCTCCACCGAGAAGCGCCCCGAGCACGCCCTCGACGCGCTCGCCGCGCTGCACGCCGCCGGACGGCCCGCCGTCCTCGCGGTGGCCGGCACCGGTCCGCTGCGCGCCCGGCTGGCCGCCCGGGCCGCCCGGCAGGGGCTGCCCGTCCACTTCCTCGGCCACCTGGCCGGGCGCGCCGCCGTCGCCCGGCTGCTCGGCTGCGCGGACGCGGTGCTGGCCCCCGGGCCGGTGGAGACCTTCGGGCTGGCCGCGATGGAGGCGCTTGCCTGCGGCACCCCGGTCGTGGTCAACCGCGGATCCGCCCTGCCCGAGCTGATCGGCACGGCCGGCCTGCCCGCCGAACCGACCGGCGCGGGCTACGCGGAGGCGGTGCGCGAACTCCTCGCGCGCCCCGAACCGGACCGGCGCGCCGCCGCCCGCGCCCAGGCCGAACGCTACGGCTGGCCCGCCGCGGTGGCGGCCTTCCTCACCGCCCACGGCGCACCACCGGCCGCCGGGCCGCGGTGAAGACCCCAACAGGCAGACACGAACGGAACGGCCGGACCCGACGGGGGGCCGGGCACGGGTGGGAGGTCCGATGCACACGACCACGGCGGTCGACGGAGAAGACGGCACCGCGCAGCAGCAGCCGGTCGGCGGGCCGGTCCGGTTCGTCGCGCTCGGCGACTCGCTCACCGAGGGCGTCGGCGACCCGATCCCCGACGGATTCCGCGGCTGGGCGGCCCTGCTCGCCCGCTCCCTGGCCCCGCCGCACCCGGGCGTCGAGTTCACCAACCTCGCCCGCAGCGGCGCGCTCACCACCGACCTGACCACCGAACAGCTGCCCGCCGCCCTCGCGCTCCGGCCCCAGGTGGCGGCCGTGGTGGTCGGCGGCAACGACACCCTGCGGTCCGGCTTCGACGTCGGACACACCACCCGGTCGCTCGACGCCGTCCTCGGGCGGCTCACCGCCGGCGGCGCGCTGGTGCTCACCGCCTGCCTGCCCGACCCGGGCACCCTGCTGCGGCTGCCCCGGCCGCTGGCCCGCCCGCTGGCCCGCCGGATGCGCGCGGTGAACACCGTGGTCCACGCGCTCTCCGCCCGCCACCAGGCCGTCCACCTGCACATCGCCGACCTGCCCTGGACGGCCGAACGGCGGCTGCTCAGCGTCGACCGCCTGCACCCCAGCGCCGAGGGCCACCACCTGATCGCCCGCGGCTTCCACGACCTGCTCGCCACCGCCGGCCGCCCGCTCGGCCCGGCCCCCGCCCCGGAACCGGCCGAACCACCGCCCGGCACCCTCGCCGACCTCTGGTGGATGGCCACCCGCGGCACCCGCTGGGTCGCCGACCGGAGCACCGACCTGCTCCCGGGCCTCATCGCCCTCGCCGCCATGGAGGGCTACGCCCGCCTCCGCGGCTCCACCGACCGCCAGGACCAGCAGATGACCCACGCCACCACCACCGCCCTGACCACCCTCCCCTGACGGGGCAGTGGCCGCCCCCCAGCCGACGCCCGATCCCCCGGGCATCTCCCCTGCCGGCGCGGGGACCGCACAGGTGGCGCGCGACGGCGGCCAGGCGGGCCCCGTCCGTCGAAACACCAGCACATCCCCGCCCGGGTGGGAACCACGGGGGTGGTGTGCGGTGTCGTCCCGTGGGACGGCAGACGGAGGGAGTGCGGATGGTGGCGGAGCGGTCGGGGCGGGAGTTGCTGGCGGCGGCCGGGGTGCTGTTCCCGGACGAGGACGGCAGGGTGCTGGTGGTGCGGTTGCCGTACGACCGGAAGCATCCGGTGGCGGTGCCGGGCGGCGGGTGGGATCCGCAGGACCTGTCGCCCCGTCGGACGGCGGAGCGGGAGATCGCCGAGGAGTTGGGGTTCACGCCCCGGCTCGGGTCGCTCGCCTGCCTCGACTGGACGCTCGGCCACGACCGGCCGCCGATCGCCGCCCACCTCTACTGGGCCGACCCGCTGACGCCGGAGCAGCTCGCGGCGATCACCCCGGACCGCGCCGAGGTGGGCGGCTGGACCTGGCTGACGCCGGAGCAGGCGAGCCACGCACTGCCGCCCCGGCTCTCCCGCCGGGTGACGGCCTGTCTGCGGGCGCCCCGTTCGGCCGCCCCGCTGGAGCTGGAGGACGGCCTGCCGGTCGGGCACGTCCTCGACCACCTGACGCCCGGCCCGGCACCGGAGTACACCGGCTTGGCGGGGCTGTCCCTGACCGGGGATGACGCCCCCGACGAACCGGTCATCGCGAGCGAGCCGCCGATGGACCGGGAGACCTACATCGCCGGCCGCCCGCGGATCCGGGCCAAGGCCCGCACGGTGTTCACGGACGACGCCGGCCGGGTGCTGCTCGTCCGGCTGACGCCGTGGCCCGGGCCGCGCGGCGAAGTGCCGTACTGGGTGCTGCCGGGCGGCGGGATCGAGGCGGACCGGGAGTTGCCGCGGGCGGCGGCCCGCCGGGAGGTCCGCGAGGAGCTGGGCTGGGAGTGCGAGCCGGGGCGGCTGCTGGCCCTGGACTGGCTGCCCGGCCCAGAGGCGGATCCGGGCACCGACCGGGGCGGCGCCGTGCTGGTGTACGTCTTCGACGGCGGCACGGTGACGGAGGAGCGGTCGGCGTCGATCGTGCTCCAGGAGGAGGAGCTGGCCGAGTGGCGGTTCTGCGCACCGGACGAGGCGCGGGCGCTGCTGTCGCCGTCGTCCTGGGCGCGGACGGCGGCCGCGCTCGCGGCCCGGGGGCGGCCGGGCGGCCCGGCCGAACTGGTCGGCGGGTACCCGGCGCGGTGAGCCCCCGGGCCGCGACGCGGGGCGCCGGGCGGCGGGACAGGCGGCGTCCCGCCGGTCCACCGAGTAACGCCAGGGTGCCTCGGCCTTTAGGCCGAGGGGGAATGGCGCTTCCCGCGCAGCGGGTCAGGTGTAGCCGTTTCGCCGTCAAGGCGGACCGGCGTCTCGGGAGAGGCGGCGGTGAGAGCGGCCTCAAGCAGGTGCAGCAACTCTGAGTTGAGGGACCGTCTGCCCGCAGCCGGCGGCGTTGTCAGTCGGGTGTGCAAGTCCTCGGGGCTATGACGAGGTTCCGGATGTATCCGACGAGCGAGCAGGCGAGCATCATGCTCGACCACTGCGCGCACGCCCGGTACGTGTGGAACCTCGCCGTCGAGCAGCACTCGCACTGGTACCGGGGCCGCAAGGCAGCACCTGGATTCGCGGAGCAATGCCGCCAGCTCACCGAGGCCCGGCGTGACAACGAGTGGCTGCGCGAGGGTAATCAGACCGTGCAGCAGCAGGCGTTGCAGGACTTCTCCAAAGCCAAGAACGCCAAGTTCACGGCAGGGTTCGGAGAGCCGACCTGGCGCAAGAAGTTCCAGCACGAGGGCTTCCGTGTCATCGGCACCGACCGTGTCCCGGAGTTCGGACCGGACGGCAGTGCGAAGATCAACCCGAAGACCCGGAAGCAGGTCCTCGGGCGCTCCGTCATCGTGCAGAAGCTGAACCGCCGCTGGGCGCAGGTCAAGGTGCCCGGCTGCGGATGGGTCAGGTTCCGCAACACCCGCACCAGCCTGCCCGACGCGAAGACGTTCCGCGTCACCTTCAAGAACAACCAGTGGCACATCGCGTTCGCCGTCATCCCCGACCCGATCGACGTACCCGGCACGGGTGAGGTCATCGGCGTGGACCGGGGCGTGACGATCACCGCTGCCCTGTCCGACGGCCGCACGCTGAACTGCCCGCAGCCCACCACCCGCGAGCGGGCCCAGATCCGCAAGCACCAGCGGCGTGCCGCCCGCGCCCCGAAGGGCAGTGAGCAGAAGACCGCCGAGTACGCGAAGGTCGCCAAACTCAAGGCCCGCGAAGCCGACCGGCGCAAGGACTGGTGCGAGAAGACCAGCACCGACCTGGCCAGGTCCTACGACCTGATCCGGTTCGAGAAGCTCAACATCCGCAACATAACCGCCAAAGCCAAGCCCAGGCCCGACCCCGACCAGCCCGGCACGTTCCTCAAGAACGGACGGGCCGCCAAGGCCGGACTGAACCGGGCGATCCTCGCCCAAGGCTGGGGACTGCTGCGCCGGCGCACCGAGCACAAGGCACCCGGCCGGGTCCAAGACGTCCCCGCCCCCTACACCAGCCTGCAATGCAGCGCCTGTAAGTGGATCGACAAGAACTCGCGCAAGAGCCAAGCCGAGTTCGTCTGCTCCTCCTGCGGCTTCACCTGCAACGCGGACGAGAACGCAGCAATCAACGTCGCGGTAGGACAGGCCGTAAGGCCCCAGCGCACACGCGCCGGTACCGGAGGGGCAACACCGCGCCAGCGGTCGAGTGCCCGTGAACCTCAACACCCCACAGGTGTTGGAATCTCCCGGCTTTAGCCGGGGGAGGAGGTCAAACTGACCGCATGCGGAACACGCGGTACACACAGCCCGCGCCACGGCCCGGCGACGGGCTCGGGGCCGCCCTGACCGGCCGCCGGGTGGCGGCGGTCAGTGGTGGCGGCCGGCTGGAGCTCACGCTCGACGGTCCGGTGACCGTCCGGGTGGTGCACGAGTTCCGCTTCGCCGGGCCGGCCGAGGTGGAGCACTTCTACCCCGAACTGACCTTCCGGCCGACCGGACCACTGCTCGCTCTGGTCGGCCGGAAGGTCGGCTCCGCCCGGGTCACCATGGCCGGCGGGCTGGAGCTGGTCTTCGACGGCGAGGGCAGCAGCGACGACGCCGCCTCGCTGTCCGTGCCGCCGCACGCGCGGCTCGCCCCGTGGAGCGTGTTCACGCCGCGCGGCCCGGTCTGTGCCGGGCTGCCCGGTGGCGAGGTCGTCTGGCCGGAGCCGGGCGGGGAGCCCGGCTGAGCCCGCCGACTCAGACCTCAGACCTCGGACTCGGACCTCGGACTCAGACCTCCAGCTCCGCCTCGATCTTGGTCAGCTGGTGCCGGGCCATCGCCAGGTTGGCCCGCTTCTTGTCCAGCGCCAGGTAGAGGAAGAGGCCCTTGCCGGTGCGGCCGGTGAGCGGGCGGATCAGGTGGTACTGGCTGCTGAGCGTGATGAGGATGTCCTCGATCCCGTCCTGCAGGCCCAGCATGTCCATGGTGCGCATCTTGGCGCGGACCACGTCGGTGTTCCCGGCGGCGGCGACGTTGAGGTCGAGCCCGCCGGGACCGTCCAGGGTCGCCAGCGCCATGCCGCTGTTGTAGTCGACGAGGGCCGCGCCGAGGGCGCCCTCGATCACGGTCATGGTCTGCTTCAGCGCGCCGGCGGCGTCGGTCATGTCGGTGTCTCCAGTTCGTGGGTGTGGCTGGGGAGTTGCAGGGTCGGGTGCCCGGGCCGGGACCCGGGGGTCAGTACGACTCCCGGGCGTCCTTGGGCGCGAGGGCGTCGTTGAGCAGCGCGGTGATGCGCTGGGCGGAGCGGCGGGCCTCCAGGTGCAGGCGGCCGACGTTCGCGTCCGGGTGGGCCAGCAGGGTGAGCACGCAGCTGCCGCCGGCCGCGTAGGTGGCGACGTAGCCGTGCTCGCCCCGGACCAGCGACTCGCGGAAGTCGCCCTGGCCGGTGCTTTCGGCGAGCCGTTGGGCCAGGCTGAGCGAGGCGGCGGTCATGGCCGCCAGGCCGGAGGGCTCGGTCCCGTGGGTGTCGTGTGCGACGAGCAGGCCGTCCACGCTGGCCACCAGGCCGCCCGCGAGGTGCGGCACCCGGTGCTTGAGGGCGCGGAGTTCGGCCAGCAGCTCGGTCTCCAAGGCGATCAGTTGTCTCCTTCCGACACGCTGCTTGAGCGCCCGCCTCATGGCCGTGAGGGCGGGGTCGCGGGCGGAGAGTGGTTCAAAGTCGGGCCTCCAGAAGGGTTCGGACCCGGATCAGCAGCGCGATGTCCGGGTCGGCGACGGGCAGCGGGTGGGCCGGTGCCGGGGTCGACGGGGTCGGGGAACGGGCGGCCGCGGTGCCGGGCCCGGTTCCGGGACCGGCTCCCGGGCGACGGCCGGAGTGCCGC
>NZ_JBFBDO010000146.1:0-15324 GCF_040683335.1 Kitasatospora sp. NPDC093806 | reverse complement strand
GGCCCGGCGGGCCCGGCCGCAGCTCCCGCACCCGCGCCCGGGGCGCGGTGCGGTCCAGCGCCGCCGCCGACCCCAGCACCGTCCGCGGCACCGCGCCGATCAGATTGAAGTCCCCCAGCACCAGGTACGGCTGCGGCAGGTCGGCGATCCACCGGCGGATCGCCGCCAGCTGCGCCATGTTCCAGCCGGGGACGAACGACAGGTGCGCGGCCACCACCGTGAACGGGCCGCGCCCGCCCTGCAGCACCGCCGCCAGCGCCGCCCGCGGCTCGTCCGGAACGGGTGTCAGCCCGCGCCGCCCCGCCACCCGCAGCGGCAGCCCGAACGGCGCCGGCGCGAACCGGCGGGCCCGCCAGTGCAGCACCGGCAGCCGGGTCAGCAGCGCCGTGCCGTACGCGGGCGGCGCGCCGTCGCCGACCTCGCCCGGCCCGTACACCCGGATCCCGGCGGGCACCGAGGGCTCCGGCAGCCAGCCGGCCACCGGCGCGGGCCGGCCGTGCAGCGCGGCGGCGAACCGCCAGTCGGCCGCGCCCATCGCCTTGGCGGCGACGGCGGCCTGGTCGGTGCCGCCGGAGCGGGCCTGGTGGCGGTCCACCTCCTGGAGCGCCAGCACGTCGGCGTCCAGCGCGGCCACCGCCTCGGCGAGCGGCCCGCCGGGGTCGGCGGGGAAGGGACGCGGGGCGCCGTCGGGCGCCAGCGGCTGACCGTGCAGCAGATTGAAGGTGGCGATGCGCAACTGGCTCACCGGACGACGGTACCCGCTGAATCGTCGCCCGCCCGCCGCGCGGGTGCCCGGGGCGGTCCCGGCTTGACCCGTCGAGCATACCCGGTATACATACTCGGTATGTCCATCCGCCACGGCCTGCTCGCCCTGCTCGACCAGGGGCCGCGCTACGGCTACCAGCTGAGAACCGAGTTCGAGGCGCGCACCGGCGCCACCTGGCCGCTCAACGTCGGCCAGGTCTACACCACCCTCGCCCGCCTGGAACGCGACGGACTCGTCGTGCCCGCCGGCGAGGACGAGGAAGGCCACCAGTTCTACGCCGCCACCGACGCCGGCCGCACCGAACTCCGCGCCTGGTTCGACACCCCGGTACCGCGCACCAACCCGCCCCGCGACGAACTCGCCATCAAGCTCGCGATGGCCGTCACCGTCCCCGGCGTCGACGTGCCCGCCGTCGTGCAGAGCCAGCGCCGGCACAGCATCAAGGCCCTCCAGGACTACACCCGGCTCAAGGCCCGCGCCCTCGCCGGCGAGGCCCGCCCCGACGCCGCCGGCCCGCGCGGCCCGCAGGCCGGCGCCGACCTCGCCTGGCTGCTCGTCCTCGAACAGCTGATCTTCCAGACCGAGGCCGAGGTCCGCTGGCTCGACCACTGCGAGACCCGGCTCGCCCAGCACGCCGAGGTCGAACAGGCCCGCGCCGCCGAAGCCCGCCGCGAGGAACCCGACCCCGGGCCACCCGCCCGCACCCGGCTCGGCCGCCGCCGCACCAAGGCCTGAGAGCAAGGCCTGAGACCGAGGCCCGCGACCGAGGCCCGAGACCCAGGCCCGAGACCCAGGCCCACCCGAACCGACACACCGGCCCGGCCGCCGTCACCACGCGGCGGGCCCCACCACAGCAGGGGGAAAAAGCGTGTCCCACACCGCACCGACCAGGAACGGCGCCCGCGCCGTCCTGCACCTGGACCAGGTCACCCGCGTCCACGGGCAGGGCGCCGCCGAGGTCCAGGCGCTGCGCGGCGTCGACCTCAAGGTCCACCCCGGCGAGTTCGTCGCCGTCATGGGCCCGTCCGGCTCCGGCAAGTCCACCCTGCTCACCCTCGCGGGCGGCCTGGACACGCCCAGCACCGGCCAGGTCCTCGTCGAAGGCGTCGCCCTCGGCGGACTCAACCGCAAGAAGCTCGCCGAGGTCCGCCGCCGCTCCGTCGGCTACGTCTTCCAGGACTACAACCTGATACCGGCCCTCACCGCCGCCGAGAACATCTCCCTCCCGCGCGAACTCGACGGCCTCTCCACCCGCGCCGCCCGCCGCGAAGCCCTCACCGCCCTCGAGGAACTCGGCATCCCCGAACTCGCCGACCGCTTCCCCGACGACATGTCCGGCGGCCAGCAGCAGCGCGTCGCCATCGCCCGCGCCCTGATCGGCGACCGCCGCCTCGTCCTCGCCGACGAACCCACCGGCGCCCTCGACTCCACCACCGGCGAAGCCGTCCTCGCCGTCCTGCGCGCCCGCTGCGACGCCGGCGCCGCCGCCATGATGGTCACCCACGAACCCCGGCACGCCGCCTGGGCCGACCGCGTGGTCTTCCTCCGCGACGGCCGCATGGTCGACGAGAGCGCCAGCCAGGACGCCGGCAGCCTCCTCGTCGCCGCCGCCACCAACGCGATCAGCCCGGCGGAGGACCAGTGAAGCTCAGCGCCTGGCGGGTCGCCCTGCGCATCGCCCGCCGCGACGCCCTGCGCGCCAAGGGCCGCAGCGCCCTCGTCGTCGCCATGGTCGCCCTGCCCGTCCTCGGCGTCGCCGGCTCCGACGTCTTCTTCCGCAGCGCCGAACTCGACCCCGGCGAGAAGGCCGTCCGGATGATGGGCCAGTCCGCCGCCGAACTCCGCATCCTCGACCGCGGCGCCGTCGTCCTCCAAGCCCCCAACCCCGAGGACGACTACCACGTCGAGGACGCCAACGAGACCAAGAAGGGGGCCGACGGCCAGCCCGCCTACACCCCCGAACAGCGCCGCAGCCTCGACACCGAACCCACCGAACTCGCCAGGCAGCTGCTGCCCGGCGCCGTCCTCGTCCCGCTGCGCAGCGGCCCCTACACCGCCACCAGCACCGCCGAGGGCCTCACCAACGTCCAGATCACCGAGGCCGACCTCGCCGACCCGGTCTGGCGCGGCCGCTTCGACATCGTCCGGGGCCGCGCCCCCGGCGCCGACCACGAGATCGCCGTCACCCGCGACTTCCTCGACACCTCCGGCCTCAAGCTCGGCGACCGCACCGCCCCCCGCGGCCTCGAAGCCACCCCCTTCACCATCACCGCCGTCGTCGAGCACCCCGGCGACCTGCGGGCCACCGGCCTGATCGCCCGCCCCGGCGCCCTCATCGACCAGCTCGCCAAACTGCCCGGCGCCGACCAGTCCCGCTACCGCACCTCCGTCAGCGAAGGCGTCAACCGCTGGCTGGTGAAGCTCCCCGCCGGGGCCGGGATCGACTGGCCCAAGGTCCTGGAGCTCAACAAGCACGGCTTCACCGCCGCCTCCCGCGCCGTCCTCCTCGACCCGCCGGCCCGCTCCGAGGTCCCCTTCTACGCCTACCGGGACAGCCAGGGCGGCGGCAGCACCCCGTTCTTCGACCGGACCTCCGTCGTCATCCTCGGCACCGTCGTCGGCATGGCCCTGCTGGAGATCGTCCTGCTCGCCGGCCCCGCCTTCGCGGTCGGCGCCCGCCGCTCCCGCCGCCAGCTCGGCCTGCTCGCCGCCGGCGGCGGCGACCGCGCCCACGTGCGCGCCGTCGTCCTCGGCGGCGGCATCGTCCTCGGCCTCACCGGCGCCGTCGTCGGCCTGGTCGGCGGCATCGGCCTCGTCGGCCTGCTCCGCACCCAGGCCGAGGAGTACGCCGGCCAGCGCTTCGGCCACTTCGACATCCAGCCGCTCGACCTGCTCGGCATCCTCCTGATCGGCCTGGTCACCGGCCTGCTCGCGGCCGTCGTCCCCGCCGTCCAGGCCTCCCGGCAGGACGTCGTCTCCGCCCTCACCGGCCGCGACAGCCTCAAGCCGCCCAGCCGCAAGCTCGCCCTGCTCGGCCTGCTGATGCTCGCCGGCGGCTCCGCCCTCGCCCTGCTCGGCGCCACCGCCGGCTTCGGCAGCCGCGCCCTCGCCGTCCTCGGCGGCTCCGTCGTCGCCGAACTCGGCATGGTCGCCCTCACCCCCTACCTGGTCGGCCTGTTCGGCCGGATCGGCCGCTGGCTGCCGCTCGCCCCCCGGCTCGCGCTGCGCGACTCCATCCGCCACCGGGGCCGCACCGCCCCCGCCGTCGCCGCCGTGATGGCCGCCGTCGCCGGGTCCGTCGCCGTCGGCGTCTACGTCGCCAGCAGCGACGAGGAGCACCGCCGCGAGTACGTCGCCGTCGGCCCCGCCAACGCCGTCATCGTCTCCAACGGCTGGGGCGCCGCCGCCGACGGCTCGATGCTGCCCCGGCTGCGCGGCGCCGTGCAGGACAACATCCCCGCCCTCGGCCCGCGCGCCGACGTCCAGCGCGTCAACTACCAGGGCGACTGCACCGTCCGCAACGGCACCTGCGGCTACGTCAACCTCGCCCTGCCCGAGGAACGCCGCTGCCCCGCCTGGGGCAAGAACCGGCTGCGGGTGTCCCCGGAGGAACTGGAACGGCTCAGCCGCGAGGACCCGCGCTGCAAGGAGGACCGGATCAGCCGCGGCAGCCCCTTCGGCATGGTCCAGGCCGGCGACGCCACCCTGCTGCGCAACCTCTACGGCATCACCGACCAGAGCGCCGCACAGGCCCTCGCCGCCGGCAAGGCCGTCGTCTTCGACGCGCGCTACATCAAGGACGGCAAGGCGATCCTCGAACTCACCGAGCCCCACGACTACAGCCAGTCGGCGGCCGGCGTGGACGTCGACCCGGTCGTCCACACCGTCACCGTCGACGCCCAGCTCTCCGCCGCCGCGGACGCCACCGGCGGCTACGCCGTGCTCACCCCCGACACCGCGCGCCGGATCGGCCTCACCACCAGCGACGCCGGCTCCGTCTGGCTGCCCGACAACCCGTCCGCCGACAGCGCCGAGCAGAAGGCCCGCGCCGCCCTCGCCAAGCTCTCCGACGGCACCAACTTCGAGATCGAGCGCGGCTACCAGTCCCCGGGCGACCTCATCACCCTCGGCCTCACCGGATTCGCCGGCCTGGTCGCCCTCGGCGCCGCCGGGATCGCCACCGGCCTCGCCGCCGCCGACTCCCAGCGCGACCTGACCACCCTCGCCGCGGTCGGCGCCGCACCCCGGATCCGGCGCACCCTGTCCGGCTTCCAGTGCGGCGTGATCGCCGCGATGGGCGCGCTGCTCGGCGCCGTCGCCGGGATCGTGCCGGCCGTCGCCCTGCGCAAGGTCGAGGCCAGCGCGGCCGGCTACCCGGGGATGAGCCTGCAGGAACAGGCAGCCAAGGGGGTGCTGGTCTTCCCCTGGCTCAACATCGGGGCGACCGTCGTCCTGCTGCCGCTGCTCGCGGTGCTGCTGGCGATGCTGCTCACCCGCTCGCGGATCTCGCTGCTGCGCCGCTCCGGCTGAGCCCGGCCCGTTCCCGTCCGGGGTCGGATTCCCGTCCCCGATCCCGTCCCCGATCCCGTCACCCCCGAGGCGCCGCCGCGTCCGGGGGTGACGGACGTTACAGGCCCCGCGGGGTCCACCGGCCGGGATCGGGGCCACGGCGACCCGCGGCGGCGAACTAAAGTCGTCCGTATGACGAGAACCCCGGACAGCGTCGTCCGCTCCTTCATCGACGAGCACCGCCCCGCCTTCCTCGCGGACCTGGCCGACTGGCTGCGCATCCCCTCGGTCTCCGCCGACCCCGGCCGCACCGGGGACGTCCGCCGCTCCGCCGAGTGGCTGGCCGCGAAGCTGCGCGACACCGGCTTCCCGGTGGCCGAGGTGTGGGAGACGGACGGCCTGCCGGCGGTCTTCGCGGAGTGGCCGTCCGGGGACCCGTCCGCGCCGACCGTGCTGGTCTACGGGCACCACGACGTGCAGCCCGCGGCCAAGGAGGACGGCTGGGCGACCGAGCCGTTCGAGCCGACCGTGATCGGCGACCGGCTGTTCGCCCGCGGCGCCGCCGACGACAAGGGCCAGGTGTTCTTCCACACCCTCGGCGTGCGCGCGCACCTGGCCGCCACCGGCCGCACCGCGCCCGCCGTCAACCTCAAGCTGCTGGTCGAGGGCGAGGAGGAGTCCGGCTCGCCGCACTTCGCCGACCTGGTCCGCCGCGAGGCCGACCGGCTGGCCGCCGACGTCGTGTTCATCTCCGACACCGGCATGTGGTCCGAGACCACGCCGACCGTCTGCACCGGCATGCGCGGCCTGGTCGAGCTCCAGATCGACCTCTACGGGCCGGACAGCGACATCCACTCCGGCTCCTTCGGCGGCGCCGTGCCCAACCCGGCCGCCGTCGCCGCCGAACTGGCCGCCGGCCTGCACGACGCCGACCGCCGGGTCGCCGTCCCCGGCTTCTACGACGACGTCATCGAGCTGACCGAGCGCGAGCGCGAGCTCTTCGCCGAGCTGCCCTTCGACGAGGAGCGCTGGCTGGCCGTCGCCAAGTCGCGCGGCACCCGCGGCGAGGCCGGCTACTCCACCCTGGAGCGGATCTGGGCCCGCCCGACCGCCGAGGTCAACGGCGTCTGGGGCGGCTACACCGGCCCCGGCGGCAAGACCATCGTGCCCTCCTCGGCCCACCTCAAGCTCTCCTTCCGGTTGGTCGCCGGCCAGGAGGGGGAGAAGATCCGCGAGGCCGTCCGGAGCTGGGTCGCCGACCGGGTGCCGGAGGGCGTCCGGCACGAGGTGGTGTTCACCGGCACCACCCGGCCCTGCCTGACCCCGCTCGACCACCCGGCGCTGCAGTCCACCGTCCGGGCGATGGGCCGGGCCTTCGAACAGAAGATCCTCTTCACCCGCGAGGGCGGCTCCGGCCCGGCCGCCGACCTGCAGGACGTGCTCGGCGCGCCGGTGCTGTTCCTCGGCATCTCGGTACCGTCGGACGGCTGGCACTCGATCGACGAGAAGGTCGAACTGGGCCTGCTCGCCAAGGGTGTGGAGACGGCCGCCTACCTCTGGGCCGACCTGGCCGAGAACTGGCGGCCCGGCGGCGGGGGCGAGTGAACGCGTGCGGGTGGACGCGGGCGGCTGCGCCCGGCCCGTGAAGCGACCTGTGAACCGACCTGTGGACCGAACCACGGACCGAACCGCGGACCGAACCACGGACCGAACGGCGGGCCGACCCGTGAACCGAACGGCGGACCGGCCCGTGGACCGGCCCGTGAACCCGAACCGTGGACCCGAACCGTCCGGAAGACTCATCACATGGGGATGGAACAGTTGAGCACCGTGCCTGAGACCGAACGCCCGCTGCACCTGGCACTGGCCCGGGCCGGGGTGGACCGGGCGGCCCAGCACCGGTTCAACGAGCCCTGGCTGGCGGCGGCCTGGAGCCACCCGACCACCAAGGTGCTGCCGATCGCCGGCGGCGAGGCGTTCGTGGTGGACACCGGGCAGGGGACCGAACTGGTCCTGCTGCCCTCCTTCGAGGCGCCGCAGACCGGCGACCGGTACTTCCTCGGCACCGACGAGGACGGCGTCTCCTACTTCGCGCTGGCCGGCGAGAGCCTGCCGGGCCGGCTGGACGGCGACGCCCGCCCGGCCGGGCTGCGCGAGGTCGGCGCGCTGCTCTCCGACCGGGACGCCGGGCTGCTGGTGCACGCCGTGGCGCTGGAGCACTGGCACCGGCTGCACAGCTTCTGCTCGCGCTGCGGGCACCCGACCGAGAAGGCCGGGGCCGGGCACGTGCGGCGGTGCACCTCCTGCGCGGCCGAGCACTACCCGCGCACCGACCCGGCGGTGATCATGATGATCACGGACGAGCAGGACCGCTGCCTGCTCGGCCGGCAGGCGCTCTGGCCGGAGGGCCGCTGGTCGACGCTGGCCGGGTTCGTCGAGCCGGGGGAGTCGATCGAGCAGGCGGTGGTCCGCGAGGTGTTCGAGGAGGCCGGGGTCCGGGTCGCCGAGGTCTCCTACGTGGCCAGCCAGCCGTGGCCGTTCCCGTCCAGCCTGATGCTCGGCTTCCTGGGCAAGGCGCACCCGGAGGGCACCGCGATCACCGTGGACGGCGAGGAGCTGGCGGAGGCGCGCTGGTTCTCCCGGGAGGAGCTGCGGGCGGGCATGGCGGCGGGGGAGATCCTGCCGCCGTCCGGGATCTCGATCGCCCGGCACCTGGTCGAGCTCTGGTACGGGGAGCCGCTGCCGGCGGCTGCCCGCTGGTGAGCGCGGGTCGGTTCACCGGTTGACGGCGGGCCGGTCGGCGTTGCGGTCCGCCGGTTGATCGGATGAGTCGAAGCGTTTCCCGGATTGGGGGCGTGCGGAGTTGATCTGCGCGCCCCCAATTTCCTTTTCGAACCCGTCTCCTCGGGATGTTCGTAATCGGAGCGGCCCTGTCCAGTACGGCCCCCGCGCAACCGGCCGCCGCCGTCACCGATCCCGGGCGACTTTGCCGCAAACGCCTGAAAGCCCCTCACCCGTCTCGCTACATTCACTCGGGTGACAATCCCCCGGGGCACCGCCCAATCCCCCAAATACCAGCGCCTCGCCGCCGACCTGCGCCGCCGGATCGCCGAAGGCGAGTTCACCACCGCGGCCGCCCTCCCGGTCGAGAGCGAACTCGAACGCCAGTACGGCGTCGCCCGCAACACCGTCCGCCTCGCCGTCGACGTCCTGGTCAACGAAGGCCGGCTGGTCCGGCTCCAGGGCAAGGGCACCTACCTGCGCGAGCACCCCGTCCTCGACCACCGCGCCTACGGACCCACCCCCTGCCTCGACCCGCAGGACGCGCTCCCGCACGACTGCCTCGCCGTGCCCAGCGCCGTCTACCACGGCGAGGCCGCCGAGACCGGCCGCGAACTCACCGTCGACTTCGAGATGATGATCGTCCGGGCCCGCGTCGACATCGCCGAGCGGCTCGGACTGCGCCCCGGCGAGGCCATCGTCGTCCGCCGCCAGCTGCGGATGCTCGACCGCGAGCCCTACTCCATCGAGGAGAGCCACTACCGGGCCGGCCTCGCCGCCGGCACCCCGCTGATGGAGCCCGACCAGATCGACGGCGGCGACGAGGCGGTGCTCGCCGTCCTCGGCCGCACCGAGATCGGCGCGGTCGACCACCTGGTCGCCCGGATGCCCGGCCCGGAGGAGGCCCAGTGGTTCCAGGGCGGGCCCGGCGTGCCGCTGATGGTGCAGACCCGGGTCACCTACGACCGGCGCGGGCCCGTCCGGGTCATCGAGACCCGCTACTCCGCCGACCGCAGCCGGCTGGTCTACGGCATCGGGGACCTCGGCGCCCGGGCCTCGCTGCCGGCGCCCGCCGCGCCGGTCGACCCGGCCCGGGCCGACGCGCCGTGACGCGCGCCGGCCCGGGGCGCGGGCCCCGATCGCTCTGCTGTCGGGTGGTCGGGCCGCCGGGCGTCAGGCCGCCAGGGCCTTCTTCACCTGGAGCAGGCTCGGGTTGGTCATCACGACCCGCTCGCCGCCGCCCGCCGGCGTCACCAGCACGGTCGGAACGGTCTGGTTGCCGCCGTTCACCGACTCGACGAAGGACGCCGAGGCCGGGTCCTCCTCGATGTTGATCTCGGTGTAGCCGATGCCTTCCCGGTCCAGCTGGCTCTTGAGCCGGTTGCAGTAGCCGCACCAGGTCGTGCTGTACATCGTCACGCTGCCGGACATCGAGGGGACTCCTTCGGGTAGGGCGGGGGCGGACGTTCCGTCGGTCCGCGGTTCCGGGGGGACAACGTCCACCGCGCGGCGGTCATTCCGCGCCCGGCCGGACGCTCCGCGCGGTCGCGCGCGACCCCGCACCGGCGCGCGACAAGCCGTGCACGCCCTCGCGTGCCACCACCCGCCGCCCGTGTCGCGATCATCCTTCGATCACACCGCCCCTGTGGACAACCCCGCCCGGGATGTCCGCGCGGACTGAGAGGATGGAACGCATGCAGGAAGACCTCTTGAGCGGCATCCCGTTCGACGACCACCAGGACGCCCACCGGTACGGCCACCCCGCCGCCGACGGCCCCGACGCGGTCCTCGCCGGACTCGACCCCGAACAGCGGGCCGTCGCCACCGCCCTGCACGGCCCCGTCTGCGTCCTCGCCGGCGCCGGCACCGGCAAGACCCGCGCCATCACCCACCGGATCGCCTACGGCGTCCGCAGCGGCGTCTACCAGCCCGCGCAGGTCCTCGCCGTCACCTTCACCGCCCGCGCCGCCGGCGAGATGCGCGGCCGGCTGCGCCAGCTCGGCGCCGACGGCGTCCAGGCCCGCACCTTCCACGCCGCCGCCCTCCGCCAGCTCCAGTACTTCTGGCCGCGCGCCGTCGGCGGACCGGTCCCGCAGCTCCTCGAACGCAAGGTCCAGCTCGTCGCCGAGGCCGCCGGCCGCTGCGGCCTGCGCGTCCAGCGCACCGAACTGCGCGACCTCACCGCCGAGATCGAATGGGCCAAGGTCACCCAGGCCGGCCCCGACGGCTACCCCGCCGCCGTCCAGAAGTCCGGCCGCGAAGCCCCCCGCGACCCCGCCGAGACCGCCCAGGTCTACCGCGTCTACGAGGAGACCAAGAGCCGCCGCGGCGTCATCGACTTCGAGGACGTCCTGCTCCTCACCGCCGCCATCCTGGAGGACCGCCCCGACATCGCCGAGCAGGTCCGCACCCAGTACCGGCACTTCACCGTCGACGAGTACCAGGACGTCTCCCCGCTCCAGCAGCGCCTGCTCGACCAGTGGACCGGCCCCGGCGGCGGCGCCAGCCTCTGCGTCGTCGGCGACGCCAGCCAGACCATCTACTCCTTCACCGGCGCCACCCCCGACTACCTGCTCCACTTCCGCACCCGCCACCCCGAGGCCACGGTCGTCAAGCTCGTCCGCGACTACCGCTCCACCCCGCAGGTCGTCCACCTCGCCAACGGACTGCTCGCCCAGGCCCGCGGCGAGGCCGCCCACCACCGCCTCGAACTCGTCTCCCAGCGCGAGGCCGGCCCCGAACCGGTCTACACCGAGTACGAGGACGAGCCCACCGAGGCCGAGACCACCGCCCGCCGGATCAAGGACCTCCTCGCCACCGGCGTCCGCGCCAGCGAGGTCGCCGTCCTGTTCCGCACCAACGGCCAGTCCGAGGTCTACGAGCAGGCCCTCGCCGACCTCGGCGTGCCCTACCAGCTCAAGGGCGCCGAACGGTTCTTCGAACGGCCCGAGGTCCGCGACGCCGGCGTCCTGCTGCGCGGCGCCGCCCGGGCCGGCTCCGACCCGCTCACCGACGGCGCCCCCGACCTCGCCGGCCAGGTCCGCGCCGTGCTCGCCAGCCGCGGCTTCACCCCCGAGCCCCCGGCCGGCTCCGGCGCCGTCCGCGACCGCTGGGAGTCCCTCGCCGCCCTCGTCCGGCTCGCCGAGGAGTTCGAGCGCACCCGCACCGCCGACGGCCGGGCCGCCGACCTCGCCGCCTACGTCGCCGAACTCGACGCCCGCGCCGCCGCCCAGCACGCCCCCGCCGTCGAGGGCGTCACCCTCGCCTCGCTGCACGCCGCCAAGGGCCTCGAATGGGACGCCGTCTTCCTGGTCGGTCTCACCGAGGGCACCCTGCCGATCATCTACGCCAAGACCGACGAGCAGATCGAGGAGGAGCGCCGCCTCCTCTACGTCGGCGTCACCCGCGCCCGCAAGCACCTGTCGCTCTCCTGGGCGCTCTCCCGCTCCCCGGGCGGGCGCGCCTCGCGCAAGCCCAGCCGCTTCCTCGACGGGCTGCGCCCCGGCTCCAGCGCCCCCGGCAGCCGTCCCGCCGGGCGGGGCGGGCGGGGCGGCGTCGAGGCCGGCGAGCGCTCCGCCGGGCGCCGGGTCCGCGGCCCGGTCAAGTGCCGGGTCTGCGAGCGGGTCCTCACCGAGGCCGTCGAGCGCAAGCTCCGCCGCTGCGAGACCTGCCCCTCCACCATGGACGAGGCGCTCTACGAGCGGCTGCGCGAATGGCGCGCCGCCCAGGCCCGCAAGCAGGGCGCCCCGGCCTACGTCGTCTTCACCGACGCCACCCTGATGGCGATCGCCGAGGACGTCCCCGCCAGCCGCCAGGAGCTGGCCGTCATCTCCGGGGTCGGCGCCATGAAGCTGGACAAATACGGGGCCGCCGTGCTCTCGTTGTGTGCGGGGGAGGAGCCCGAGGAGGATCCGGCGGAGGTCGAGGACGGCCAGTCGGACGAACCGGCGTGAGCCGGTCCGGGGCGATCGGGGCCGGCATCGCGAGGTGCCGCGGAGACCGTCGGGAAACTCGCCGGAAAAATAGTTTGCGCGCCGTACCGGGAGCGCAATAGCCTGCCGGAGCGGTCAAGGGGACGCGATCGTACGGGCTCACGCCTGTCCCGCATCCCCCTGCACCGACCAGCTTCATCCGCTCCACCGCTTCACCAGCTTCACCGAGACAGACATCCGAACATTCGGAGCCCGGGAGACCAGGCCCCGCGAGACGCCGAGAGGAGGCGAAGGCAGTGGAAACCATCATGATCACCAAACTGACTGGCCAGACCGTCGACGCTGCCTCCCTGCGTGGCGCCAGCCTGCGGACCCCCGCCGAGCTGTGCGGAACCGGTCTGGGTCTCGACACCACCGGTGTCTCCGTCGTTCCCGCCTCCCGCGCCTCCGTTGTCAGTGGCCTTGGACACACTGGCCTCGGCAACACCGGCATCAAGGGCGGCAGCCTCGACGGCACCAGTGTCGAGACTGGTCTGTCCGGCGACTGGGCGTCGGTCGACGCTTCGCGCTCCCCGCGTGATGAGCGACCGACCCAGGCATCGAAGACGGCCGTAGTCGTCGCCACGCATGGCGGCTATGCGCAGGTCATCGGTGCCGGAAACACCCAGAAGCAGAACGAGCAGCAGATCGAGCAGGCCATGGCCGCCTTTACGGGCGCCACGGCCATCCGGATGCGGGCCTTCCGCGGCCCTGAACCCTGGAGAGAACGAACCTGAGTCAGCCTCAGGTCGGCACCTCCAGGGCCGCGGAACCCACCACACCGGGATCCGCGGCCCTTCTGTTTTGTCCGGTACGCAAGACCACCCAGGCCCCCCGGGGCCTCCGGCCCAGCCCCACCAGTCAGCTGAGCCGGACCCACTGAAAAGACGAGGAAGACGCCCACAGTGTCCACGGTCATCACACCGCCCACCCCGTCCGTACCGCAGACAAGCCAGACCAAGGCCGACCAGGCCGACCCTCCGGAGGTTTCCCTTATGCAGATCACCTCGATCGACCAGGCCGAGGAGCTCGGGCTCCCCATCCCGTGCCGCGCTTTCGACCCTGAGGTCTTCTTCGCCGAGACGCCCGCCGACGTCGAGTACGCGAAGTCCCTCTGCGGCACCTGCCCGGTCAAGGAGACCTGTCTCGCCGGCGCCCTGGAGCGCCGCGAGCCCTGGGGCGTCTGGGGCGGCGAGCTCTTCGTCCAGGGCGTCGTCGTGGCCCGCAAGCGGCCGCGTGGCCGTCCGCGCAAGACCGAGGTCGCGGCGTGAACCCCGCGTCCGGAGCCGAGGCCGTCCGCCGGGGAGAGCAGCCCCCGCTGGACGACACCCTCCGTCGCTCCGTACGCATCGCCGCCGCCAAGGCCGACGCGGCCCGCATCCACCCCTTCCCGACGACGCACCACGAGCAGGACCACCACATGACCGCCGCCGCCATCGATCCGACCGTCCGCGCAGAGCAGACCACCGAACTTCAGATCCAGAACAGGACCCTCGAAATGCAACTCCTCCACGAATCCCTGGCCCGGGCGCATATGCAAGAGCGCCTCCAGGAGGCCGAGCACCAACGGCTGGTCGGCCGGGTCGCTCGGGCCCACCGGCTCAAGCAGAAGGCCGAACGCGCCTCGCTGCGGGCCCGCAAGGCCATCGCCGTCGCCCTGATGTAACCCGCGCCACCGGCACCACCCGTCGGGACACCACACCGCCGGGCACCGCCGGCCGGGACACCACCCCGGCCCCGCCGGACCCCCGTCGTGCCGCAGGCCGCCCCCCGAGACCGGGGAGCGGCCTGCGGCCGTTGGCGCGTCGGCGGGTCAGTCCTCGCCCTCCGGGCGCGCCGAGGCGAACTCCGGCAGCCACTCCAGCATCTCCGCCCGGAACGGCGCCTGCGCGCCCAGCTGGCACAGCACCCCGATCGTGCTCAGCGTCACCCGGTGGATCAACAGGTACGAGGGCGGCAGGTTCAACTGCTTGCCCAGGTTGTACGCGGGGGAGCGCGGATCGGCGATCCGCGCCGCCTGCGCCCGCATCCACGACCGGGTGAAGTGGAACGAGTCCACCGCCGCCGGCTCGATGATCGGCAGCAGGTAGTCCAGCACCGCGTCCGGATCCAGCTCGACCGAGGGCTTCACGAAGCCCTCCTCGCGCAGCATCGCCAGCACGCCCGCCGCGTCGCCGGCCAAGGCCATCCGCAACGAGGCCCCGATCGGCGCCGGCAGGCCGCCCGGCAGCCGGTCCACCGTCCCGAAGTCCAGCACCCCCAGCCGCCAGCCCGCCACCGGGCCGTCGTCCTTCAACAGCCGGAAGTTGCCCGGGTGCGGATCCGCGTGCAGCAGCCCCGTCCGCGACGGGCCGGCGAACAGGAACCGCGCCAGCAGTCGGCCGGCCTGGTCCCGCTCCTCCTGCGTGCCCTCCGCGATCACTTCGGCCAGCGGTGTGCCGTCCATCCACTCCGACACCAGCACCTGGTCCGCCTGCGCCACCACACCCGGGACCACGATCTCCGGATCGCCCGCGAACTCCTCGGCGTGCCGGCGCTGGGCCTGCGCCTCCAGCTCGTAGTCCAGCTCCTCGGCGACCCGCTCGCGCAACTCGGTGATCAGCGGCTTGATGTCCAGGCCCGGGATCAGCGGACCCAGCAGCCACGCCACCCGGCTCAACTGCGACAGGTCCGCCAGCAGGGCGTCCCCGGCCCCCGGGTACTGGACCTTCACCGCGACCGGGCGGCCGTCGTGCCAGACCGCCCGGTGCACCTGCCCGATCGACGCGGCCGCCGCCGGCCGGTCGTCGAACTCCAGGAACAGCGAGCGCCAGTCCTCGCCAAGCCGCTCCGCCAGCGCCGCGTGGACCTTGGCGGCCGGCATCGGCGGGGCGGCGTCCTGCAGCTTGGTCAGGGCCGCCCGGTAGGGGCCGGCCACCTCCTCGGGCAGCGCCGCCTCGAAGACGGACAGCACCTGCCCGAACTTCATGGCGCCGCCCTTGAGCTCGCCCAGGACCTTGAACAGCTGGTCGGCGGTGGCCTGCTGCAGCTCGGCCGTCACGACCTCGGCGGACCGGCCGCCGATCCGCCGCCCCAGCCCGAGGGTGGCCCGACCGGCTATTCCCAGCGGCAGGGCGGCGAGTCTTGCCGTGCGGGTCATTGCCTTGCGCGGAAGATCGCTCACCCGGGCCTCCAAGTCGACACGCCCCCGGCTCCCGCAGCGGGAGCCGACCGTCATACGCCATTGTGCCCGTTCGACGGCTCGCCCCGGCCGGATTCCGCAGGCCGCCGACCTCCCCTCCGGGGCCCTCCCCCCCA
>NZ_JBFBDO010000145.1:0-15438 GCF_040683335.1 Kitasatospora sp. NPDC093806 | reverse complement strand
GGCCGGCGGCTGCTTCGCCGGCTGCTGCTTGGCGGGCTGCGGCGCCTTGGGGGCCGGCGCGGGGGCGTCGACGGCGGCCGGCGCGCCGCCCCGGCTCAGGCCCGCCTTGGCCGAGCAGACCGGCCAGGCGCCGGGACCCTGCGAGGCGAGGACCTTCTCGGCGACCGTGATCTGCTCCGCCCGCGACGCCTGGTGGGCCTGCGGGGCGTACGCGGTGCCGCCGTACGCCCTCCAGGTGGAGGGGGTGAACTGCAGTCCGCCGTAGAACCCGTTGCCGGTGCTGATGCTCCAGTTGCCGCCGCTCTCGCACTGGGCGACGGAGTCCCAGGCGGAGGTGGGGGCGGCAGAGGCCGAGGTGGCCGTGACGAGGCCGGCCACCGGCAGGGCCGCGACGGCGGCACCCGCGACGACAGCCATCCGGACCCGGTTGCGCTTGGCGGTGCCGGTGCTCGCGGTGGTGGTGCTGTCGGTGTCGGTGGTAGCGGCGGTCTCGTGACGGAGATCCATGGAAGTCCTCTCGACAAGCCCCGGGCAGGCATGCGGAACCAGACCCCTGCCGGGGCCGGCTGTCGCTCCCTCACTCGATGGACGGCCGCGCACGTGTCCGACGTGTCGCGTGCCGTCCCGGCCACCCCCGCTCGCCGACGGACCGTCAGAGCCGGCCGCTTCGGCGGGCACCGCCCTCGCGCCGGGGGTCAGTCGGCGGGCGGTGCACCGGGGGTGAACCCGGGTGGTGCTCGCTGCACCGCCAAAGAAGCTACGGGCGCTACCGGGCCGCTTCAAGCAATTCTTGGACGCCGCAGGTCAGTTGACTGTTACCGGCGGTATCGATCATGAAACCGGCCCGGAAACGACCGGCTTTGACCGGATTTCCCGGCCCAAACGGTCGTTTTCCGTGCGCTCCCTCACACCCGGCCGGCCGCAGAACCGCGCGCGTCGTCGACCCACCGCGACCGACGCCTGACGCACCGTCACCACGCCCACTGGAGTTCCCGATTCCACCCGCCGTCGACGTGGTGTTCACCACTCCGACTACCGAGCGTGACCGGAAAATCGCTCAGCGCACAGCACACGACCCGTCCTTGCACGCACCGTCAGAGCGCCCCGAGCCCGCCCCGGCCCCGCCCGGTGCCCCGCCTACCGGCCCCCGTCCAGCCCCGCGTCCCGCGCCAGCAGCGCCGCCTGCACCCGGTTGTCGCACCCCAGCTTGGCCAGGATCCGGCTGACGTACGTCTTCACCGTCGCCTCGCTCATGTGGATCCGGGCCCCGGCGTCCGCGTTGGAGAGCCCCTCCCCGAGCAGCGCCAGCACCTCCAGCTCCCGCTCGGTCAGCACCTCCAGCCGCTGCCGGGCCGCCGCCCCGCGCGCCGCGGCCGGCCCGGACCGCCCGTCGGCCAGCGAGTCGACGATGTGCCGGGTCGCGGCCGGCGACAGGAAGGCGTGCCCGGTGGCGGCCGCCCGGACCGCCTGGATCAGCTCGGCCGGCGCGGTGTCCTTCAGCAGGAACCCGGCGCCGCCGTCGCTCACGGCGCGCAGCACGTTGTCGCGCTCCCCGAAGGTGGTGAGGATCAGCGCCCGCGCGCCGGGCGCGACCCTCGGCAGCTCGGCGAGCGCCGTCAGCCCGTCCATCACCGGCATCTGGATGTCCAGCAGCACGACGTCGACCCGGTGCGCGCGGGCCAGCTCCAGGGCCTGCCTGCCGTCGGCGGCCTCGGCCACCACGTCGATGTCCTCGGCGGAGGACAGGATCATCCTGATCCCGGCCCGGATGAGCGGCTCGTCGTCGGCGACGAGGACTCGAATCACTGGTGGTGCTCCCCTTGTACTGGTCCTGACGGCGCACCACCGGTCCGGGCGGTGCCGTCGGGGACCATCCTCACACCCGCCCGGCTCACTGCTTCACCCGGTAGTGCTGCTTGTCGACCAGCACGCCGTCCTTGAAGCAGAACCGGATCGCGTTGTCCTCGCCCCAGACGTCCGACTGGTCGTCGGAGAGGAAGTAGCGGCAGGTCGAACCGGGCGGCGCGGTGGGGCCGGAGCCCTCCATGTGCTTGGTGAAGAAGCCGCCGCCCCTCGGCAGCTTGCCCTTCACCTCGGCCTCGGGGCTGCCGAGCTGGACCGCGTCGTACAGCGACCGCTTCACCGTCGCGTCCGCGGCCTCCCCGACGAAGGCGACCACGCCCCAGACCAGCAGGCCGACCACGGCCACCAGCACCGCCACGCCGCCGATCGCGCAGCCGATCGCCGGGCTGCGCCGCTTGGCCGGGACGGCCTCGACCGGCGGCAGGCCGTCGAGCGCCCAGTCCGGCGCCTCGGCCGCGCCGCCGCCCGGGCCCGCGTCCGGGGCCGGGGCGCCCTCCGCGCCCTCGTACGGCAGCACGGCGGCCAGCCGGAAGCCGGCCTCCGGGGTCGGTCCGGCGTGCACCATGCCGCCGACCAGCCGGGCCCGCTCGCGCAGACCGGTCAGCCCCTGACCGCCGCTGACCACGGCACCGGCGCCGCCGGGGCGCACCCCGACCGGTTCGGGCGCCCGCGGGTTCACCACCTCCACCACCAGCGCGTCCGGCTCGTACCGGAGCGCGACGCCGATCGGTGCGCCGGGGGCGTGCTTGTGCGCGTTGGTGAGCGCCTCCTGCACGATCCGGTACGCCGCGTGACCGGCGGACGCCGCCAGCGGACGGCGCTCGCCGTCCCACCCGAGCGAGACCTCGGCGCCGGCCGCCCGCGAGGACCCGACCAGCCCCTCGATGCCGTCCACGCCGCCGGTCCCGACGCCGCCGACCACAGCGCCGCCACCCGGTGCGGTGCCGGAGCCCGCCACCGGCGGCCGCGCCGTCGACTCGTCGTGCAGCACGCCGACCACCTCGCGCAGCTCCCGCATCGCCGCGACGGCGGCCAGCCGCAGCACGCCGACCGCCTCGCGCTGCCGCTCGGTCAGGGTCCGGTCGACCTCCAGGGCCCCGGTGTGCACCGAGATCAGCGCCAGCTGGTGGCCCAGGCTGTCGTGCATGTCCTGGGCGATCCGGTGCCGCTCGCGCAGCCGCGCCTGGTGCGCCACCATCGCCCGCTCGCGCAGCAGCTGTTCGTTGCGCTCGCGCAGCGCGTCGGTCAGCGCCCGGCGCTGCGCCCGGTACCGGCCCCAGAGCGCGGGCAGCACGGCGAGCAGCAGGAAGCCGCCCAGCGAGAACCCGATGATCAGCTTGACCGGCACCTGGCCGGCGTCCTTCAGCATCCCGAGGAGGGTCATCAGCAGGTAGCCGCCGGCGAACGAGCCGGCCAGCACGCCGACCCGGCTCACCCGGGCACCGGCCGACCAGCCGGCGCAGATCAGCAGCGGCAGCGGGCCGCCGCCCCAGCCGGCGGCCACCGCGGTGAGCACCAGGACGGTCGCGGGCAGGCCGCGCCGCAGCAGGAAGAGGACGGCGACGAGCAGGCCCATCGGCACGGCCAGGTCGGTCGGGCTGACCACCTCGATCAGGGCGGCGAGCCCGCCGAGCAGGATCGCGCCCACCGCCTCGCGGATCACCAGCGCGGGCCGCCAGGGCCCGGGCAGTGCCGTTCGTACCGCCTTCGACCAGGCTCTTGCTATGACGTCCACCCGTCGAGGCTAACGAACCGGCCGAGCGGACCGCCGCCACCCTTCGTCGCTGCCGGGCCCGACGAAAGTCGCTGACCGGCATGATCGACAGGCCGTGGCCGGTGGCCGGTGCTCAGCCGTAGGCGGTGAGCAGCAGCGCCACGTCGTCCACCCGGTGGGTCGAGCCGACCTCGCGCAGCAGCCGCTCGGCCAGCGACTCCAGCCCGGGCCGCGAGGTGCCCGGCGGGCCGGCGGCCAGGGCCGCGCACAGCCGGTCCACGCCCTCGTCGATCCCCGCCGCCGGTTCCTCGACCAGCCCGTCCGTGTACAGGGCGAGCACCGAGCCCGGGTCCAGCGTCAGCTTGCTCACCGGGTACTCGGCGCCGTGCTCGACGCCGAGCAGCGGCCCGCCCGCCACGTACAGCGCCTCGGTCCGCCCGTCCGGGTGCCGCAGCACCGGCGGCAGGTGGCCGGCCCGGGCGATCAGGGCCCCGCCGCCGCCCGGGGTGAGCCGGACCAGGCAGCAGCTGGCGAGCAGCCCGGGGTCGAGGTCGAGCAGCAGCTGGTTGGTGCGGGCGAGCACCTCGTCCGGCGGGTGGCCGCCGGTGGCGAAGGCCCGGACGGCGCTGCGCAGCTGGCCCATGGTGGCGGCGGCGCCGACGCTGTGGCCCTCGACGTCGCCGATGACCAGGGTGAGGTCGCGGCCGGTGACGATGGCGTCGTACCAGTCGCCGCCGATCTCCATGCCCTGGGTGCCGGGCAGGTAGCGGGCGGCGATCCGGACTCCGTCCAGGTGCGGCAGCCGGTGCGGGAGCAGCGCCTGCTGGAGGCCGCGGGCCAGGGCGAACTCGGCGTCGTACAGCCGGGCCCGTTCCAGCGCCTGGGCGATGAAGCCGGCCAGCGCGGTGAGCAGGCCGCGCTCCTCCAGGGTGAAGGGGCGGGCCCGGTCGAAGCCGAGGATGCAGCTGCCGACCGGGCGGCCGGAGGCGATCAGCGGCAGGAACGCCCAGGCGCCCATGTCGTCGATGGCCAGGCCGGGGTAGGCGGCGGCGAGCTGCTGGACGTTCTCGAAGAAGATCGGGGTGCCGGTGCTGAGCGTTTCGGCGCCGGGGACCCGGGCGCCGACCGGGGTGCCCTCGAAGCGGTCGAGGAAGCCGTCCGGGTAGCCGCTCTGCGAGACCAGGTGCAGCCGGCGGTCGCGGACGCCGTAGATGGCGAGCTCCTGTCCGCCGAGCGCCGGCAGGATCTGGTCGGCGACCGCCCGGCAGACCTCGCGGACGGTGACCGCCTCGCTGAGCGCGCTGGCCAGCTGGAGCAGGTGGTACATGGCGCCGAGGCCGGTCCAGGCGCCGGGCTCGGGTTCGGCGGGCGGCGCGGTGGCGCCGGCCGGCGGGTCGGCGGCGACCACCCGGCCGGTGACGCCGTGCGCGTCCGGGTAGAGCGAGAACGCCAGCCAGTGGTCGGGCGGGCGGCGGGCCAGGAAGGCGGTGGGCTGCTGGGAGAGCAGGGCGGCCCGGTAGCGGTTCTCGTAGATGGGGTCGGAGAGCCAGGACAGCACCTGCCACGGGTGGTGGCCGAGCAGGTCCTCGCGCCGGGCCTGGAGCAGCAGCTCGACGCTGTGGTTGGCGTAGGTGATCCGGCCGTCCGGGTCGAGCGAGAAGACGCCGTCGCGCAGCCGCTCCACGGCGGCGGCCGCGGCGGTGCCGGTCCGGGTGTCGAGGACGGCGCCGACCAGCCGGGTGCGTTCGTCCGGTCGGGTGCGCTGGTCCGGGCGGGTGTCCTGCTCCGCGCCGGTGTGCGGCACCCGGGCCCAGAGCTCGACGGGGTAGGGGTGGCCGTCGCGGTCGAGGACGCGCAGCCGGGCGGCGAGCACCCGGCCGCGGTCGAGGGCGCCGCGCACGGCGGTGCGGAACTCCGCCAGGTCGCCGGGGGCGATCCGGCCGGCCAGGGTCTCGGCGCGGCCGTCGAAGTCGCCGGGGGCGAGGCCGAAGATCTCGCAGAACTGGTCGTCGGCGGAGAGCGCGCCGGTGGCCACGTCCCAGTCGAACAGTCCGACCCGGGTGGTCGGCGCGGACGGCGGGGTCAGTTCGACGACGGTGGTCTCGCCGTTCGGCTCCACCGGGTGGCCGTCCGCCGCGAGCCCCGCCAGCCCGGCGGCCAGCCGGGCGGCGACCGTCCGCAGGTGCCGGCGGGCGCCCTCGGGCACCCCGTCCGCGGAGGCCGGCCAGAGCACGCCGAGCACCCCGTAGGTTTCCTCCCCGGCCCGGACCGGCACGCAGGCGGAGGCGAAGTCGTACGGCAGGCCGACCGCGAGCTGCGGGAAGCGCCGCATGGTGTCCTCGGGGTCGGAGAGCAGGACGGTCCGCCCGGTGCGGTAGCTGACGGCGACCGGCAGCGGCCCGGCGGCGGCGATCCGCCGGAACGGGCTGAGGATCGACAGCGGCACGCCGGCGATGGCGCACAGCACCAGCGAGCGGCCGTCCCGCGAGCGCAGGTACACGGTCGCGCCGTAGGCGTCGGTACCGCCGAGCACGGTGCGCACGGCCGAGGTCAGCAGGGTGTCGCGCTCGCGCGCCGCCCGCTCCTCCGCCGTCTCCTCCGCCTTCCGGCCGGGGGCAGCCCGCTCCCGGGGGCGGTGCGGGTCGGGCCGCGCCGCCCGGGCACCACCGCCGCTCGGTCGCGGACCGGGCGGGTCCGCCGGCACACCCTGGCGCATCCTCTCTTGCTACGCCGGGCCCCCAGGGCTGTCAAGACGAACCCCACCCACCCCCCGGGCCACAGGGGCCACCCCGGGTGACGGTCCTGTCGCCAACGCGGGGGACGGTGGCTGACTTGGGTATTCTCCGTGGACAGTGCAGCGCAGCGGCTGCCCCGGGGGAGACGAGTAGCGAAGTATGGGGTCCACACCGTCCGAAGGCTCTTCGGCCGAGGCGTCCTGGCAGTGGGACGGGGATGCGGGTGACGGGGCGGGCGCTCCGGGGGACGTGGTCAGCGGGGGTGCGGACGGGGACGGCGGCGGGCCGTGGCTGAGCCGGCGGCGGCTGTTGCTGGGCGCCGGGGTGCTGGCGGCGGGGGCGGCGGTGTGGGGGGTGTCCCGGGCGGTGAGCGATCCGGAGTCCGCGCCGGGTCCCGCTCCGGCGCCGGTGCCGACCCGGATCGCCGGGCCGGAGCCGCTGTGGACCTATCACGGTTCCGAGGCGATGACGCCGGGCCGGCTGAGCGGGCGGCTGTTCCTCTCCGTCTACCCGACCCGTTCCGGGCTGCGCGTGCTCGACCCGAACACCGGCGCGGTGACCGCCACGATCGACGTCCCGCGGGCCAAGGGCGAGCCGGAGGAGACCCCGCTGGTCGTGGGCGCCGGCCGGCTGTTCACCGCCTCGCCCGGGCACGTGGACGCCCGGAGCCTGGCCGGGCCGGCCGCCGACTGGAGCCTGCCGCTGCCGCCGGAGCTGGGCGAGCGGATCACCCTGTACGGCTGCGACGGGAACCTCGTCTACGGCCGGATCGGCAGCAAGCCGTTCAGCGACGGCGGCCACCTGTTCGCATTGGACGCCGCCACCCACGCACTGGTCTGGTCCCGCCCGCCCGCGGCCCGCGGCGAGCTGCTCGTCAGCGTGCTCGACACCGGTGCCGGCCGGCTGTTCACCTGGGACTCGGACCCGACCTCCGGCCTCTCGCTGCTGGACGGCGCCACCGGCCGGCGGCTCTGGTCGACCGCGACCACCGGGATGACCGGCCCCGGCTGGTCCGCCGTGGACCAGCGGCACGTCTACCTCCCGGACGGCCCGGGCGGCGTCCGGGCGCTCCGGCTGGAGGACGGGGCGCCGCGCTGGTCGGTGCGCCCGGGGCCGAGCGAGGAGTGGCGGGCCCTGCCGCCGGTGAGCGACGACACCCGGGTGTACGTGCTGCGCGACAGCGGCCTGATCACCGCCCACGCGGTGGAGACCGGCGAGCCGCTGTGGCAGCACCAGCTGCCGTTCCGGCTGGACCGGCGCTCCCGGCCGCTGCTGACCAGCACCGATCTGATCGTCCCCGGTCCGGCCGCCGCCGGTGTCCACTTCATCCGGACCGCCACCGGCGAGGAGTTCACCACCTTCGCCGATTCCGGTCCGGGCGTGGACGTCTGGTCGGTCAGCAGCGACGGCACCCGCCTCTTCGCGGGCCACGACAGCACGCTGTACTGCCTGGGCGCGCTGCCCGTGCCGTGAACGGCGCCGGCGTTCGACGACGAACGGCGGCCGGCCCGCCGCTCCCCCGCTCCCCCGTCCGCCGTCCCGACCACTGGATGACCCCGTGCCGATCCGTCCGATCTCGCCCGACCGCCTCGCCGAGCTGCTCGCCGACCGGATCGCCGCCCTGCCCGGGGCCGGCGGCCGGTGGCTGCGGGTGGCCGTGGACGGCGCGGCGGCGGCCCGGCCGGAGGAGCTCGCGGACGCCCTGGTGGAGCCGTTGCGGCTGCGCGGCCTGGCGACGCTGCGGGTGTCGGCGGCGGGTTTCCTGCGCCCGGCCTCGGTCCGGCTGGAGTACGGCAAGCAGGACGCGGACGCCTTCCACGACCTCTGGCTGGACGACGGCGCCCTGCTGCGCGAGGTGCTGGACCCGCTGGAGCCGGGCGGCACCGGCCGGGTCCTGCCCTCGCTGCGGGACCCGGTGACCGACCGCGCCACCCGCGCGCCGTACACCGTGCTGCCACCGGGCGGGGTGCTGCTGCTGGACGGCGCGCTGCTGCTCGGCCGGTGGCTGCCGCTGGAGCTGACCGTCCACCTGGCGCTCTCCCCGGCGGCGCTGGCCCGGCGGACGCCGGACGGGGAGCGCTGGACGCTGCCGGCCTTCGCCCGCTACGCGGCCGAGACCGGGCCCACCGAGGCGGCCGACCTCACCGTCCGGGTCGACGACCCGCGCCACCCGGCCCTGGTCGAGCCCGACTGAGGCCCGCCGAGCCGGCCCGACCCTGAACCGGTCCGGGACCGGACGGGCATCACCGACCCGGTCGGCCGGGCGGACCGGGGCGGACCTCCGGGGCGGGTCCGCGCTGGCAGTACGGGCACCAGTAGGCGATCCGGTCCTGCGGCGGGGTGCCCTGGCGGGCCGTCAGCACGGCCGTGCCGCAGCGTGCGCAGGGCCGCCCGGCCCGGCCGTAGACCCACTGCTGGTGGCCGCGCCGGGTGTCGCCGGTGGTGATGTGGCCGGGCCGCAGCTTGTTGGCGTCGAGGAGCTGCCGGGCGCGTTCCACCAGCCGGTCGGGGCCGGTCAGTTCGCCGACCGGGGTCCACGGGGTGACACCGGCCAGGTAGCAGAGCTCGTTGGCGTACACGTTGCCGATGCCGGCCAGGTTGCGCTGGTCGAGCAGGGCCTCGGCGAGCGGCCGGCCGGGGTGGGCGAGCAGTCGTCGGACGGCCTCGGCCGGGTCCCAGTCCGACCCGAGCAGGTCGGGCCCGAGGTGGCCGACGGCGTGCCGCTCGTCGGTGGTGCGCAGCAGTTCGACGACGGGCAGCCGGTAGCCGACGGCGGTGCCGCGTTCGGTGCCGAGGACGGCGCGGATCTGCCAGGCGGGGGCGCCGGTCCAGCGTTCGCCGGGGCGGTAGACCGTCCAGCGGCCGTCCATCCGCAGGTGGGTGTGCAGGGTGAGGCCGCCTTCGAGGCGGGTGAGCAGGTGTTTGCCGCGCGGGGTGACCGCCAGGACCCGGCGGCCGGTCAGGTCGGCGGTGGCGTGGGCGGGCACCCGCAGGTCGGCGGTGGTCAGGACCTGTCCGGCGAGGGCCTCGTGCAGGCCGGCCGCCACGCGGTAGACGGAGTCACCTTCTGGCATGCCCCCATCCTCCCTCCGCCCGGCGGCCCGCCGCACCACCCGTGGGCCGTCGGGTCAGCCGGCGGCGCCGGCCACGCCCTCGCGGACCACGACGACCGGGCAGGGGGCGTGCTCGGTGAGGTGCCGGCTGACCGAGCCGAGCAGGGCGCCGGAGAATCCGCCGAGGCCGCGGCTGCCGACCACCAGCAGCGCGGCGCCGGCGGCGGCCTCCAGCAGGGCCTGGGCGGCGTTGCCGGGCAGGACGGACTCGGTGATCCGGACGGCGGGTTCGGTGCCGACGACCCGGGCGACGCTCTCGGAGAGGGTCTTGCCGGCCAGTTCCTCGGGGTTGAACTCGGGGGCCGGCACGCTCGTCCCGCCCCAGCCGTAGAACGCCGGGTACTCCCAGGCGGCGATGGCGTGGATGCTGCCTCCGGCCAGTCGGGCGTAGTCGACCGCCCAGCGCAGCGCCTGCTCGGCGGCGGGCGAGCCGTCCACACCGACGACGATCCTGGGGTTCGCGCTGTTGGCCATGCCGCTGCTCCTCGCTCGACCGCTGTCGCGGCTCCGTCGGCCGCCGACCCGCCAAACATAGATCGACAAGGGCGTTCGGCCGCTCATTTCCACGCCGATCGCTTCGTACACTTTCGAAACCGGCGGCGACAGGGGAACAACTGGCGGAACTGGTACTGGCGGGTGCGCGGCGTCGTCGCCACGCACCCGCCAGCGTTCGGGTGGCGGTCCCCGTCAGGGGTGGCCGTCAGGCGCGGTAGGCGGCCCAGGAGTTGGACATCCGGGCGACCTGACCGGGGGTGAACTGGGTCATGCAGGAGTCGTAGGTGTAGTCCATGAAGTTGTGGATCGGGTCGAGGCCGGTGGCCGTGCAGGTGTCGCGGCCGGCCGGGCACTGGTAGGCGGCGCTCTTCTCGGCCGGGGTGTCGGCGACGTAGTCGCCCTGGCCGCTGCAGCCGCCCTGGAAGGTGTGGTAGAGCCCGAGCCAGTGGCCGACCTCGTGGGTGGCGGTGTCGCCCTCGTTGTAGTTGGTGGCCGAGCCGCCGGGGAACGAGGTGTCGAGGATGACGACGCCGTCGTCGCTCGGGTTGGAACGGTAGGAGCTGGGGAACGTCGCCCAGCCGAGCAGCGACTGGCCGAGCTTGGCGGTGTAGAGGTTGAGCGCGTTGGCGCCGCCCTTGCGCAGCTTGGTCTTCATCGCCTTCTCGGCGCTGGAGCCCGGGGTGATGCCGTTGTACCAGGTGGCGTTGTCCGTGTAGTCGGTGGCGACCAGCTGGAACTGGAACTGGCTGGCGGTGTTGCCCGCGCCCTGGCCGCTGTAGGCGGCGTTGAGGACGTCGATCTGCTTGGCGATGGTGGTGGCCGCCAGCTTGCCGGTGGTACCGGCGTGGACGACGTGCACGTACACCGGGATGGTGGTGGTGGCCGCCAGGGTGCCGGGGGCCAGCAGGGTGCCGCCCTGGGAGGAGTGGGCCAGTTGGGCGAGCCGGGCCTGGAGGTCGGCGTCCATCTTGGTGGCCTGGGCCTCGGTGACGGCGTTGGGCTCCTGGCCGCCGGGGCTGTCGGCGGGCTTGCGGGCGGCGGCGTCCTGGCCCGATCCGCCGGTGCACTCGGCGGCGGACGGGGCCTTGGCGGCCGCGCTGGCGGTGGTGAAGGCGGAGGGGGCGACGAACTGGGTGAGGCCGAGGGCCGCGACCAGCGCCGCGGCGCTGAGGTATCTGCCGGTGGCACGCGAGGGGACGCGAGCGGAACGACGCATGTGCGCTCCTGGGGGGAGTCCGTGGGGGGTCGGCGGGTTGAGGGGGGCCGCCGAGCCAAAGGCTACGCAGGGGAGCGTGTACGCGTCAGACTTGTTCCGGCCTGGAACTTCTGACGACAAATCGGACATAATCCGGAAGTTTGAGCGGCTGAACCGCGCCGCACATGGAGCATTTCCCGTCACGCGCCAGCGCACAGTACCGGCCCCGGACTGTCCGAAAGTTGACACCCCGGCTGGCCCCGCGAGGCGGCGAGGCGGCCGGCGGGCCGGGACGAACCGGAGACCGGACGCCCGTACCGCCTCGCCGAGACTACGACGCCACGAAGACGATCTCCCGCAGGGCACGCGCACCGGCCCGGTCGAGTACCACGGCCGACGCACACCCGGCCGGCGGCTCCCCCGTCCCCGCCAGTCGCCGGCGCAGCCGCCGGCCGGCCTCCCGGTGCCGGGCGAACGCGTACCCCGAGACCGCCTGCCCGCGGACCCGCTGGCCGTCCCGGGCCTCCTCGGCGCTGGCGTCGAGCAGGATCAGGTGCACCCGGCGCCCCTGCCGCTCGGCCGCCCGGACCAGCCACTGCCGGACGTAGGGCACCGCCCCGCAGTCGTGCACGGTGAGCGGCCCGCCCGCCAGCACCGCGCGGCGCAGCCGCCGGTAGTGCGCGATCCGCACCAGCGGGCGGTAGAGCGCGTACGGCAGCCAGTCGGGCAGCCGGGTGGCGTACTCCTCGCGGACCAGTTGCGAGTCGACCAGCGGGGTGCGGACGCAGCGGCGCATCAGGGTGCTCTTGCCACTGCCCGGCAGGCCGGAGACCACCAGCAGGTCGCCCGCGGGGTAGTGCAGCGCGACCGGGCGGCGGCCGCGCCGCAGGTCCTGCAGGCCGCGCGGGCGCAGCACCGGACCGGCCGCCGGCTCCGCCTCCGGGCGGGCCGCCAGGTCCGGGCAACCGGGCCTCGGCGTGCTGCGGACCGCCCCGGAGACCTTCACGTCCGCCATCGCTGCTCCCCCTGCCTCCCCGCCGGCCCGGACGTTCCCGGGCCCGCCTCCCGAAAGGCCTACCCCCTTCAAGAGTTAGTAAAGAGTAATGGTCAGACCGGGTCCGGGCCGAGGGCTTTACCGCCCCAGGTACGTCACAGAAACGCACCGGGCGCGTCACGACGGCTCCCGGGGGCGGCGGATCCCCCGGGAGCGGCGGGCTCCCGGGGGCCGCGCGTCCGGATCAGCCCAGCTGCGGGGCGACCCGGGTGGCGATCAGCTCCAGCTGGTCCAGGTCGTCGAGGTCCAGGACCTGCAGGTAGATCCGCTCGGTGCCGACGGCCGCGAACCGGCCGATCCGCTCCACCACCTCGTCGGGCGTGCCGGCCAGGCCGTTGGCCTTCAGCTCGTCCACGTCGCGGCCGATCACGGCGGCCCGGCGGGCCACCTCGGCGTCGTCCCGGCCGACGCAGACCACCAGGGCGTTGGAGTACACCAGGTCCCCGGCCCGTCGGCCGGCCCGCTCGACGGCCTCGCGGACCCGGCCGAACTGGGCGGCGGTGTCCTCGACCGAGACGAACGGCAGGTTGAACTCGTCGGCGAAGCGGGCCGCCAGGGCGGGCGTCCGGGTCGGCCCGGTGCCGCCGACCAGGACCGGGATCTTCGCCTGGGCCGGCTTGGGGAGCGCCGGCGAGTCGGTCAGCTGGTAGTACTTCCCGGCGAAGTCGAAGGTGTCGCCGAGCTTGGTGTTCCAGAGGCCGGTGATGATCTCCAGCTGCTCCTCCAGCCGGCCGAACTTCTCCTTCGGGAACGGGATGCCGTACGCGGTGTGCTCGGCCTCGTACCAGCCCGCGCCGAGGCCGAACTCGACCCGGCCGCCGCTCATCGCGTCGACCTGGGCGACCTGGATGGCGAGCACGCCGGGCAGCCGGAAGGTGCCGGCCGTCATCAGGGTGCCGAGCCGGATCGTGCTGGTGTCGCGGGCCAGGCCGGCCAGGGTGATCCAGGCGTCGGTCGGGCCGGGCAGGCCGCTGACGCCGCCCATCTTGAGGTAGTGGTCGGAGCGGAAGAAGGCGCTGAAGGTGCCCAGCTGCTCGGCGGTCCGGGCCACCCGGAGCAGCGTGTCGTAGCTCGCGCCCTGCTGGGGTTCGGTGAAGATGCGAAGATCCATACCGGCCATTCTGGTACAGACCACCCGGTGCTCAGGGCCGTTTCGGCCGGATCGGCCCGACGGCCGGAGGTGGCCAAGGTCTCAGCACGGAACCGCAACGGGACGCCGAACCGGGCGCCGCGCTCGCCTACCGTGGACGGATGTTCGCCACGCCCGACGAGTCGCACCGGGGTTCCCCCGACGGCTCCCCCGACCGCCCGGCCGGCTGCCCGCTGCCCGGCATCGTCGCCGCCTTCAGCCCCCGGCTCGCCGAGTTCGCCTTCGAGCCCGGCTTCGTCGCGGCGGTCGACCAGCACACCGCCGAACTGCGCGAGCTGCTGTACGCGCAGGGGCCGGAGCTGCTGCCCCGGCCCCTGGACCGCGAGGAGTTGTCGGACTACGCGCTGGGCTTCCTCGACGCGCTCACCGAGATCGGCTGGCGCGAGCCGGTCGGGTACGACTTCGCGGTGTACCGGCTGACCGCCATCTGCTGGCTGGTCCGCCAGCAGGACCTGCTCGCGTCGTAGGTCGTAGCCGCCGCGGCTACGGCGTCTCGGGCGCGGGCCGGCCCGGGTCGATGCCCGGGGCGGGCGGCGCGGCCGGGGTGGTCGGCCGGGCCGGCTGGTTCGCCAGCGCGTCCGCCCGGCCCGCCTGGTAGGCGTTGCCGCGCAGCTTGGCCGTCTCCTGCTCGGCGCTGTCCAGCCAGCGCTCCCAGCGCTGGCGCATCGGGATGATCAGACCGCCGCCCACGCCGACCACCAGGATCCCGGCGACCGAGGCCAGCACCGCGATCAGCAGCGGACCGGTGATCGAGGTGGCGATGCCCGCCTGCCCGAGCGCCGCGATCACGCCCAGCGCGACGATGAACGCCCAGGCGACGGTGGCCACCGTCCGCCCGTACGCGGCGCCGGCCAGCGCGTTGCGCAGGATGTCGCGCACCGCGTTGGCGATGGCCATCGCGACGACCACGATGACGACCGCGACGATGGCCTTGGGCAGCCAGGCGACGATGCCGTTGATCATCACGCTGATCGGGTTCGGCCCGAAGACGCCGAAGGCCAGCTGGAGCGCCATCAGCAGGATCGCGTAGTAGACGATCTTGCAGACGATCCCGGTCATGTCGTACTTGGAACCGCGCAGGTGCCGGGCGATCCCGGCCCGCTCGGACACCTTCTCGGAGCCGACCCGGCGGAGCACCCGGTCGAGCAGCCGGGCGATGGCCTTGGCCACGAACCAGCCGATGACCAGGATCGCCAGGAAGGCGATGAACTGCGGAATGAACTTGGCGACTTTCGACCAGGCTTCGGTGAAGCCCGCCCCGAAGTCGACGGAGAGTGCGAGCTGCTGAGCCACGGGGTCCTCCACTCGGCGAACCGCGCCCGGAGCGGCGCGGGAACCCCCACTCCTTCGTGGATAGCAGGCTCCCCGTCCGCCCGCGCGCCCCGGCGGCCGGCACTGATCTTCCCGGGTGAACCTCCGGTCCCCCGTCCCCGTCCCGGCCCCTCCCGGCGCGACACGCCCGGCGCGTACAGTGGCGGTCCACAGCACGGACGGCCGGTCGCGGTGCGGACGGCGGGCGGGAACGGGACAGCGTGAGCGAGAACGGTAGCGGCGGACACCGGGCCCTGGTCTGGCGCGAGCTGCCGGAACGGCCGGGAGCCGCGGTGCTGGTCCTGCACGGCGGCCAGGAGCACAGCCTCGCCCGCCCCGGCCCGGTCAACCTGGCCGGCCTGCGGATGGCCGGCTTCGTCCACGCGCTGCGCCGCGAGACGGCCGACGCGGGCGTGGCGATCGGCACCGTCCGCTACCGCCACCGCGGCTGGAACGGCGCCCGCGCCGACGCCGCCCGGGACGCCGTCGCCGCGCTCGACGACCTCGCCGAGGAGCTCGGCCCGGTGCCGACCGTCCTGGTCGGCCACTCGATGGGCGGCCGCGCCGCCCTGCGCGCCGCCGGCCACCCGACCGTCACCGGCGTCGTCGCCCTCGCCCCGTGGTGCCCGGCCGAGGACCCCTGCGAGCAGCTGGCCGGCCGGGACGTGTTCACCCTGCACGGCGACCTCGACCGGGTCACCTCCCCCGCCGACACCCGCGCGTTCGCCGCCCGCGGCCGCGCCGCCGGGGCCCGGGTCTGCGGCTACAGCGTCCTCGGCACCGGGCACACCCTGATGCGGCGGATCGT
>NZ_JBFBDO010000144.1:0-15493 GCF_040683335.1 Kitasatospora sp. NPDC093806 | reverse complement strand
GGGTCACCACCACCGCCCGGGCCGCCGCGGGTCTCCGCGCCGGCCACGCGGGCGGTGGTGGTGACCCCGCGTCCGGCAGCGGGATCGCCCGGCTGCGGCTGCCCGGCGCCGACCCCGCGGCCGTCCACCGCGCGCTGACCGGGGCCGGCCTGGCCACCACCCTGCGCGGCGGCTGGATCCGGCTGTCCCCGCACGCCAGCACCGACCCCGCCACCGCCGAACTGCTCGGCCGCGCCCTGCGCGGCGTCCGCACCACCTGAGCGGACACCCCCTTCGCATCACCTCGCACCACCCGCCGCTCCGCCCCCGACGTGCCACCCCCTCAGAAAGGCATGCCATGTCACACCTCTCCCGCCGTGACCTGCTGCGCGCCTCCGGCGCCGGCCTGCTGGCCCTCGGCGCCGGCGGCGCCCTGTCCGCCTGCGGCGGCTCCGACGGCACCGGCTCCGGCGGCGGGGACGCCGCCACCGGCACGATCACCGTCTGGTCCTGGACCAACGCCGCCGACGCCCTGCGCGGCGTCGTCCCGCTCTTCGAGAAGGACAACCCCGGCATCAAGGTCGACGTCCAGGACGTCGGCAACCCGGCCATCTGGGACAAGATCACCGTCGGCCTGGCGGCCGGCGGCCAGGGCCTCGCCGACGTCATCCACATCGGCTGCGACTACCTGCCCGGCTACCTGGAGAAGTTCCCCGACGGCTTCGCCGACCTCTCCGCCCTCGGCGCCGACGCCCACAAGGACAAGTTCACCCAGGGCCTGTGGCCGGTCGTCACCGACAAGGCCGGCAAGGCCCGAGCCATGCCCTGGGAGGTCAACGCCCAGGGCTTCTTCTACCGCAAGGACATGTTCGACAAGGCCGGCCTCGACCCGACCACCTTCGGGACCTGGGACGACGTGCTCGCCGGCGCCGACGCCTTCAAGGCCGCCAACCCCGGCGTCGGCCTGGTCGGCCTCAACCGGACCGGCACCCCCGGCCCCGACGTCGACCTCCTCCAGGCCCTCATGCAGCAGCAGGGCGCGTTCTTCTTCGACCTCAAGGGCGACATCAGCCTCACCTCGCCCGAGTGCGTCCGCGCCCTCACCATCGTCAAGCGCCTCAACGACGCCGGCCTCGTCCTGGAGACGCCCGGCTCCACCGTCTGGCGCGCCCAGATGAAGGACAGCAAGCTCGGCGCCGGCCCGCAGCCCTCCTGGGCGGCGCACTTCATCGAGACCAAGTTCCCCGACCTCAGCGGCAACTGGCGGCTCACCCGGCCCCCGGCCGTCACCCCGGGCGGCAAGCGCACCGCCCTGGTCAACTCCACCCACCTCGCCGTCGCCGCCTCCAGCCCCCGCCGCACCGCCGCCTGGAAGTTCGTCGAGTACGCCCTCACCCGCCCCGACGCGATCAACGCCATGTTCAAGGCCGGCAGCGTCTTCCCCGCGCTCACCGCCGCCTACCAGGACCCGATCTACAGCGCCCCCAGCGCCTACTACGGCGGCCAGCCCGTCCTGAAGACCTTCACCGACCTGCTCTCCGAGGGCGGCGACGCCACCAACTACTCCGGCGACTACGCCCGCGCCCTCAAGCTGGTCAGCGACGCCCAGACCAAGGTCCTGATCAAGGGCGCCGACCCGGCCGACGCCCTCCAGGAAGCCGCCAAGCTTCTCGCCCAGCAGACGGGCCGCAAGCAGAAGTGACCACCGTCGTCCGCTCCGCCGGGTCGTCGCGGGCCGCGGTGCCGGCGCGGGGGCTGCGCCGGGTCCGGTTCCGCCGCCGGGCGGTGCCCTATCTGCTGCTCGCGCCCGCGCTGATCACCTTCGGGGTCTTCAAGGCCTACCCGATCGTCTCCTCCCTCCTGCTGTCGCTGTCCACCGGTGTCGGCAGCGTCACCAAGAGCTCCGGACTCGCCAACTACCAGCGGCTGCTGCACGATCCGCTGTTCTGGACGGCGCTCGGCAACACCGGCCGGATCCTCGTCGTGCAGGTCCCGGTGATGCTCGCGCTCGCACTCGGGCTGGCGGTCGGGCTCAACGCGGCGCTGGTCCGCTGGCGCACGGTCTGGCGGCTCGGCGTCTTCATGCCCACCGTCACCGGCCTGGTCGCCACCGGCGTGCTGTTCGCCTTCCTCCTCAACACCGACGACGGCGCCGTCAACCACCTGCTGGACGCGATCGGCCTGCCCACCGTCGACTGGTTCGGCAGCGACTTCTGGTCCCGGATGGCCGTCGTCCTCGTCCTCACCTGGCACAACACCGGCTACAACGCCGTCATCTACCTGGCCGGCCTGCAGGGCATCCCGCGCGAGCTGTACGAGGCCGCCATGGTCGACGGCGCCGGACCGCTGCGCCGGTTCCTCGCCGTCACCCTGCCCGCGCTGCGGCCCGTCCTGCTGTTCACCGTGGTGCTCTCCACCATCGGCACCCTCCAGCTGTTCGACGAGCCCTACGTCCTCACCAAGGGCGGCCCGGACAACGCCACCCTGACCGTCTCGATGTACCTGTACGACAACGGCTTCCGCTACTTCGACTTCGGCTACGCCTCCGCCATCGCCTACGCCCTCACGCTGATCGTCTCGGTGCTCGGCGCGGTCCAGATGCGCCTGATGGGAGAACGCGAATGACCCACGCACCCGCCGCGGCCCCCGTGGCGGCCCCCGCGGGGGTCAGCCCCCGGCGGCTGCGCGGCTGGCCGCTGACCCTGGTGCTGGCCGGCGTCACCGGCCTGTCTGTCGCCCCGTTCTACTGGCTGGTCGTCTCCGCCACCCGCACCGACGTCGAGGTCTACTCCTGGCCGCCCAAGCTGCTGCCCGGCTCCCACCTCGGCGAGAACCTCGACCACCTCCAGCAGCGGATCGGCCTCGGCCGGGTGGTGCTCAACTCGCTGCTGGTGTCCGGGCTGCAGACCCTCGGCGCGCTGGTGGTCGCGCTGCTCGCCGGGTACGCCTTCGCCAAGTTCCGCTTCCGGGGCCGATCGGTGCTGTTCGTCGTGCTGCTCTCCACCCTGGTGGTGCCGGACCAGGTGATGCTGGTCCCGCTGTTCAAGATGATGATGTCCTTCGGCCTGCTCGACACCTACCAGGGGCTCGTCCTGCCCGGCCTCTGCGTGCCCTTCGCGATCTTCCTGATGCGCCAGGCCCTCAGCGGCATGCCCGACGAACTCCTCGACGCCGCCCGGGTGGACGGCGCCGGCGAACTGCGGGTGCTGTTCGGCGTCGTCGTCCCGGTCATGCGGCCGGTGCTCGCGGCGCTGGCGATCTTCCTCTTCCTCGGCTCCTGGAACAGCTTCGTCTGGCCGCTGATCGCCCTGCGCAGCCCCGAGATGCACACCATGCCGGTCGCCCTCGCCACCCTCCAGGGCATGAAGACCAACACCGACTACGGCGCGATCCTGGTCGGCACCGCACTGTCCACCCTGCCGATGATGGTCCTCTTCCTGGTCCTGCAACGGCAGTTCATCTCCGGCCTGCTGGCCGGTGCCACGAAGGGCTGAGCCATGACCGACAGCACCGCCGGACCCGCCGAGGTCTGGGAGCCGCACGCCCCGGCCGGCACCGCCCGGCCCCGACCGGTGGCCGTCGACGGCCTCGGGCTGCCGGCCGGCCTGCACCTGCTGGTCGCCGGCGCCGCGCGGGTGCGCCTCGTCGCCGAGGGCGTCGTCGAGGTCATCGCCGAGGGCGGTTCGGGCGACCCGGGCGAGCCGGCCACCGGCGAGGTCCGGATCGAGTGGCGTACCCCCTGCGTCGACGCCACCTCCTTCTGGACCCCCGAACCGCGCGGCACCGGCTGGCTCCCCGCCGCCTGGAGCGCCCCGCGCCGCACCAGCCTCTCCCGCGGCGCTCCCGTCGCCGCCCTGGTCGGCACCGGCGACGTGGCGATCTGCGCCTTCGCCGCCGACCGCGCGGACGCCCTGGCCGGCGCCGGCGTGGTCGAGGAGACCGGCGAGTTCCGGTTCTGGGTCCAGACCGACGGCCGACTCACCGTCCGCATCGACACCTCCCGCCGGCACTTCGGCCGGGCCCTCGCCGAGCTCGCCGACTGGTGGGCGGAGGGCCGGCGCGACGCCGTCCGCGTCCCCGCCGCCGCCCGCCGCCCCGCCTACTCCACCTGGTACGCGCTGCACCAGGACGTCACCCCCGAGGCGGTCGAGCGCCAGGCCGCCCTCGGCAAGGAGCTCGGCCTCGACACGATCATCGTCGACGACGGCTGGATGACCACCGACCGCACCCGCGGCTACGCCCACTGCGGCGACTGGGAACCGCACTCGCTGCCCGACACCGCCGCCCACGTCGCCCGCGTCCACGAACTCGGCGTCCAGTACCTGCTCTGGTACGCCCTCCCGTTCGTCGGCAAGGACAGCGCCGCCTGGGACGCCCTCGGCCACTACGCGCTCGCCGACGCCGGCCACCTCGGCGCCGTCGTCGTCGACCCCCGCTACCCCGAGGTCCGCGCCCACCTGGTCGACCGGCTCGCCCGGGCCGTCGAGGAGTGGGGGATGGACGGGCTGAAGGTCGACTTCGTCGACTGGTTCGGCGTCCAGGACCCGCCGGTCCCCGGCCCCGAGGCCGACTGCGCCACCGTCGACCAGGGCCTGCACCTGCTCTTCGGCGCACTCCGCCGCCGGATCGACGCCGCCCACCCCGAGGCGATGATCGAACACCGCCAGCCCTACGTCAGCCCCGGCCTCTGGCCCTACGCCACCATGATCCGCGCCGTCGACTGCCCGCTCGGCCCGCAGGAGAACCGGCAGCGGATCATCGACACCCGGCTGATCGCCGGACCGCTCGCCGTCCACTCCGACATGCTGATGTGGCACCCGGCCGAACCGGCCGAACAGATCGCCTGCCACCTCGTCAACGTGCTGTTCGGCGTCCCGCAGATCTCCGTCGACCTCGGCGCGCTGGGCACCGAGCAGCGGGAGGCGCTCGCCTTCTGGCTCGGCGTCGCCCGCGCGCACACCGACACCCTCCAGCTCGGCGCGCTCCGGCCGGCCCGGCCCGACCTCGGCTACCCGATGGTCCTGGCCGCACTGGGCGGCGAGGTGTTCGTCGCCCGCTACGCGGCCCTGCCGGTCGACGCGGGCACGCCCGACGGAGCCGGTTGGCGTACCCTGCTGGTCGCCAACGCCGACGCCGACCCCAAGGTCCGCCTGGTCCACGGCAGCGGCACCGCCGAGGCCACCGTCCAGGACGCCCGCGGCCGGACCCTGGCGGAGGCGGTCACCGTCCGGCTCGACGGCGGCATCACCCTGCACGTCCCCCGCGGCGGCCTGCTGACCCTCCGCCGGGACTGAGCCCGACCCAAGGAGCCGTCCATGACCACCCCGGGAGCCCGCCCCGCGCGCCGCGCCACCACCATCGCCGACGTCGCCCGCGCGGCCGCCGTCTCCCGGCAGACCGTCTCCAACGCGCTCAACGCCCCGCACCGCGTCCACCCCGACACCCTCGCCCGGGTCACCGCCGCCATCGACCGGCTCGGCTACCGGCCCGACCAGTCGGCCCGCTCGCTGCGCACCGGCGAACGCCGCACCATCGGCTACCTCGCCCCGGTCGACGACCCCTTCGACCCCAACCCGCTGATGGCCGGCTTCCTCGAAGCCCTGGTCGACGCGGCCGGGGCCGAGGGCCACCACGTGCTGCTGCTGCGCCCGGCGGCGGGGGAGCGGCACGCCCGGGCGGTGATCGACGACGTGGTGGCGGCCCGCCAGGTCGACGGCCTGGTGCTCGCGGACGTCCTGCCCGAGGACGCCCGCGCCGCCCACGCGGCCGAGGTCGGCGTCCCGTTCGCCGCCTTCGGCCGCACCGGGCCCGGCCTCCCGCAGCACTGGGTCGACATCGACAACCGGGCCGCCACCGTCGAGGTCGCCCGCCACCTCGCCGGGCGCGGCCACCGCCGGGTCGCCTTCGTCGGCGCGGCCGGCGCGCTGCCCTGGCTCGCGGCCCGCCGCGAGGGCTTCCGGGACGAGGCCGCCCGGCTCGGGCTCGACCTCGTCCCGCTCCCGTCCGACGGGGACCTGCGCGCCCTGCTGCGCACCCCCGACCGCCCCACCGCCCTCGCGGCCGACGACGACCTCGCCGCCCTGGACATCTACGAGGCCGCCCGCGCCGAGGGCCTGCACGTCGGCCGGGACCTCGCGGTCACCGGCTTCCACGACACCCCGCTCGCCCGCCACCTGCACCCGCCCCTGACCTCCGTCCGCCTCCCGCTCCGGGCGATCGCGGCCACCCTGGTCAGCCGCCTGCTCGCCCAGGTGCGCGGCACCCCCGCCCCCGCGGGGGGTACCGAACTCCCGGCCGAGCTGGTGGTGCGGGCGAGCTCGGGGGGACCGCTCGCTACAGCATGACGAGCAGCTTGGTGCCCGGCACCAGCTTCCGGTTGACGGAGGTGGACTGGACGAACACCGTGTAGGACGGGTTGTCGCCCGGCTTCACCGTCGCCTCCGACTGCGGCAGGCCGAGCAGCTGCCGGGCCGCCGGGCCGGAGAACACCTTGCCGGTCATCCGCCCGGTGGCCGGGTCCTTCTCCGCCACCGCGAGCTGCTTGCCGCCCTGGATCTTCTCCCGCTTGGAGAGCTCGTAGTAGGCGCAGCCGGTCGTGTACGGGTGCCCGGAGGTGGTGACGAACTCGCGGATCGGCGTCGGCTGGTCGACCGGGACCAGGATGTACTTGCCGGCGTCCAGCGCGTCCAGGTTGGCCCGGACGTCCGCCGAGCTGAGGTCCTGCCCCATGGTGAACAGGTTCCTGGTGCCGCGCACGCCCTGCTCGCGCCCCCGCAGGAAGCTGGTGGCGGCCGACTTGACGGTGCCGATGGCCTCCTCGACGCCCTTGCTGGAGTCCGCGTCCCAGATCGCGATGTTGCCCGCGGGGAAGCCGTACTCCTGGGCGGTGCGCTTGGCCAGCGAGTTCGGGACCAGGATCGCCGAGGTCCAGTGGTCGGGGAGCTCGTCCATGGCGCGCCGGATGCGGTCCATCCAGGAGCGCAGGGCGGCCTTGCCCTGGTCGCCGCCCCGCGTGTGCATCCGGCCGCTCTCCGAGTAGCCGGAGGCGTTCTCCTCGCCGTCGGTGACCACGACCTGGAGGAAGGAGTGCTCCCCGTAGCCCTCCCAGATGTTCTTGAGGTCGTCGACGGACTTCACGCCCGCCTCGATCAGCGCCGTCGCCCCGTTGGCGACCTTGTAGAGGCCGCGCAGGGACGGCAGGTGCTTGACGTCCATGTCCCAGACGAGGTTCTGCACCTCGTGGTCGAAGGCGTAGAGGCTGACCCGGGTCTCGTGGCCGAGCCGGTCGGACTCCTCCTGCAGGCCCTTCACGAACTCGTCGACCACGCGGACGAGCTGCTGCTCGTGCTGGCGCATCGAGCCGGACCTGTCGACCACCAGCGAGACGTGGTTGACCTTGTGGCTGATCCTGGTCGTAGACATGGCTGTCCCCCTGGTTGGTGCGGTGGTTTCGTGGAACGTCGGCCCGGCGCCTCCGCGGCGCCCCTTCGACGTTGGTTCCACACTACGGCCGGGCACTGACAACGCCCTCCGAGCTGCGGTTCCGCGGATCGTGCCGACCGCACCGCGCCGGCGGTCGAACGGGCGTAGCATCGCGTCAATTCGTTGACACGGAGGCTCGGAATGCGGCGGATCGCGGTGGTCGGGGCGGGGCAGGCGGGGTTGCAGCTGGCGTTGGGCCTGCTGGCGGCGGGCGGGTACGAGGTGACGGTGGTGGCGGCGCGGACGCCGGGGGAGCTGCGCGCCGGGCCGGTGCTGTCGACGCAGGCGATGTGGGGGGCGGCGCTGCGGCTGGAGCGGGCGGCCGGGCTGGACCGGTGGGCGGGCGAGGCGCCGCAGGTGTGGTCGGTGGACGCCGCGCTGGTTCCCGAACCCGGCTTCCGGGCCCTGGAGTTCACCATGACGCTGGACGAGCCGGCGCAGTCGGTGGACCAGCGGCTGAAGCTGTCGAGCTGGCTGGAGCTGGTCGAGGAGCGGGGCGGGCGGGTCGAGTACCGCGAGCTGGACCGGGCCGGGCTGCGGGAGCTGGCGCGGGCGAACGAGCTGACGGTGGTCGCGGCCGGGCGGGGCGAGCTGTCCGGGGTCTTCGAACGGGACGCGGCCCGCTCGCGGTTCGACGCGCCGCAGCGGCGGCTGACCGCGCTGTACGCGCACGGGGTGGGCGCGCCCGACCTGGCGGCGGGCCCGCGGGCGCGGATGCACGCGGTGCCCGGGGTGGGGGAGCTGTACCTCCAGCCGGCGCTGACGCTCTCCGGCCCGTGCGACATCCTGCTCTGGGAGGCCTTCCCCGGCAGCCCCTTCGACTGTTTCGACGACCGGCCGGAACCGGCCGAACAGCTGCGCCGGATGCGGGAGTTGATGGGCGCCTACCTCCCCTGGGAGGCCGCGCTGTGGGCGGACGCCGAGCCGACCGACGCCGGGGCCTCGCTGTACGGGGCGGTCACCCCGGTCGTCCGCCGGCCGGTGGCCGAACTGGCAGACGGGGTGGCGGTATTGGGGATCGGTGACGCGTTGGTGGTGAACGACCCGATCACCGGCCAGGGCGCGAACGGCGCCGCCCGCGCCGCCGACGCCTACCTGCGGGCGATCGTCGGGCGCGGCGGCGAACCGTTCACGGCGGCGTGGATGGCCGACACCTTCGAGGACTTCTGGCGGCAACACGCCCGCCACGGCGTGGAGTTCACGGCCGCGATGCTGACCATGCCCGAGCACCTCCAGGCCGTCTTCGCGGCGGCCGCCACCCATGAGCCGGTCGCCCGCCGGCTCGCCGCCACCTACGTCGAGCCGTCCGAGTTCGCCGACTGGCTGGCCACCCCCGAACTGGCCGCCGCCTACCTCGCCTCGCTCTCCTAGCTCTCCCGTCGGTCGCGCGGCTGCGGCACCCGGACGGAGGCCATGCCCGCCGCCGTGGCGGCCTGGATGCCCAGGTCGGTGTCCTCGAAGACCAGGCAGTCGCGCGGTTCGACGCCGAGCCGCTCGGCGGCGAGCAGGAAGGCCTCGGGGTCGGGCTTGGCCCGCGCGTAGTCGCCCGCGCAGACCAGGGTGTCGAACCGGTCGAGCAGACCCAGGGTGGTCAGCGACTCCGTGACGCCCTCGCGGGTGCTGCCGGAGACGACGGCGGTCGGCAGGGTGCCGGAGGCGTACTCGATGTGCGGCAGGATTCCCGGGACGGCGGTCAGCCGGGGGAGGTGGCGGCGGTAGAGCTCCTCCTCGCGACGGGCGACCGCCGCCACCGGCATGGCCAGCCCCTGCCGCTCGTTGAGCGAGGCGATGATCTCCGTCACGGGCCGGCCGCCCCAGGCGTAGAAGAGGTCCTCCGGGAACTCGCACCCCCACTCCGCGAGGGCCTCGGTCCAGGCGAGGTAGTGCAGCGGCATGGAGTCGGCGATGGTGCCGTCACAGTCGAACAGGTAGGCGCGGAACTCGCCGGGCGGCAGGGAAAGGATCATTGACCGAGCGTACAACTCAGCCTCCGTGCGGCCCCTGGGGGACCGGTCCGGTCAGCCGCTCGATGGGAACCGGCGGCCACGTCCGCTCCTTGCGGGCGAGGCTCGCCAGCTCCTCGGGCGGCTCGGCCCCGTCCCGGACGGCGGCGAGATAGGCCTTCGCCTCCCTGAGGCCCAGCCGTGGTGCCTCCCTGCGCAGGTGGCGCAGCGCGGCCACCGTGCCGTCCTCCCGCGCCAGCGCCCGTACGGCGGCGGCGAGCGGGGACGGCGGGCGGACGCCCTTGGCGTGCAGCAGGTAGTCCTCCTGCCAGCACTCGTCGTCCCACCCGGCGGCCGGTACGTGGTGGATGCTGCCGTCCTCGCGGTCCACCAGGAGGTGCCCGTGGATGGTGGTTGCCGTCCCGGGCGTGCGGGCGGCCTCCGCCGTGGTCCAGAACGCGAGCCACCCCACCCCGTGCTCCTCCACCCGGTGCACCACCAGTTCCGGCGCCTCCCCCTCCCAGCGCCAGGTCAGCCGCTCCTCGGCCAAATACGCTTCGACAAGCTCGACAGCCCGCTGCTCGGATATCACGCCTCCCATCCTGCCCCGCCGGTCAAATCGGTTTGCGGCACGCACACCAGGTGGTGCCGTGGACTCGGAGTAGGAAGTCGGCGGGCCCGACTTCCTACTCCGATGCGGCACGCAGCAGCAGTTGATGAGGGAAGCTCGTCCTCCGGGATGTCGTGCCGTGATTGCCCTGCCGCCCAGCGCTCTGGGCGGCAGGGCAATTGGGCGGAGCATGGCAGATCAGGGCAGGAATGCCGAGGTGGTGTTCGTATGGGCGTAGTGTCCGGGGTATGGCGAACGACCATCTTGGGGACCGACTGCGTCGGTTGCGTCGCTTGGCCGACCTCACACAGGAGGCATTGGCCGAGAAGTCCGGCGTGTCCGTGGACGTGGTGCGAAAGCTTGAGCAGCAACGCAAGCACTCAGCAAGGCTTCCCACCCTTCACGCGCTGGCCAAGGGGCTGGGTGTTGAACTGACGGCACTGCTGGGCGATCCGCCGGCAGTGCCCTCAACCGGTGATGCCGACCCCCCAGGCCTGGTTGCTGTACGGCGAGCCATCATGCCGCCCTTGTTTGCCCCCCCACCGGTTCTTGACAGCGCTGAGAGCCTTTCCATTCCGCTGTTGCGAGGGGAGATCGCTGACGCGTGGACTCTCTACCATGCAGCGGACTTTGGCAGGGTGATGGAGGCCTTGCCTGCCATACTCGCCGATGCTCGGCTGGCAGCCGCCGTCGGTAGTGGACAGGATCGCCTGGCCGGTCATCACGCTCTGGGTAAGGCACTGCAACTCGGGGGGCATCTCGCGATCCGGCTTGGCAAGACCGACTTGGGGCTCTCAAGCCTGGAACGAGCGATAGGCGCAGCCGATCAGGCTGAGGATCCCTTGCTGGCAGCGATGATCTGCAACTCGGTGGCTTGGGCCTACCAGCGTCAGAATCGCTTGGGCGACGCGCAAGCCATCGCCGTTCGTGCTGCTGACGGAGTCGAGCGCGAGCACTCGGTGGATGCTGTCGGGCTGCGCGTGTGGGGTGGGCTGATCATGTCCGCGGCTACCAGCACTGCACGCAGCGGCGACTATGGCGGTGCGACCGAGATGATGTCGGTTGCGGAGGAGGCGACGGGACGCCTCAACCGCATGGCGGCTCCGGAAGATGGCCGGATGGTCAGCGTGTTCAACCGGTCCTCGGTGCGCATCGAGCGTGTGCGGCTGGCGGTGCAGTTCGCGCGCCCGGATGAAGCTTTGGCGCTTGCGCGAGGTCTCCGCCTCAGCAGTGAGACTCCAGTGTCTTGGCGGACGTGGCTACTTCTGGACGTTGCCCGCGCCTACACCGATCTCGGAGACGCGGCCGGGGCGGTATCGGCATTGGAGAAGCTTCAGCGGGTTGCCCCGGGCTGGATGCGACATCACACCCTGGCGGTGGCGATCGTCTCAGATCTCTGGGCCGGTTCGGCGAGGCCGGCGGGCCTTCGAAAACTTGCTCGCTTCCTTGGGGTGACTGATTAGGAGTCAAAACTAGGACGGTTCATCCCTGTTGGATGATGGCTGACGGCGAGAGCCTCTTCGTACCGAAACGGAGAGGGGTCACGCTGTGACCAGAGGTATTCAGCCGGGGAGAGCATTCTCGGTCCCCGAGGAGCCCGCCACCAAGCTCCATGGGTATGGGGTTCGTTGGGATCCCGGGGCGCGGTGCTACCGGGTCCGGAACGAAACCACCGGGGAGTGGCTGCGCGACGACGTCTCCGGCCGGCTTGCCGGGTTCGCCTCCTTCTCGGCGGCCGAGTCCGCCTGGCGGGCGTTCGAGCCGCGTCGGAGGGCCGCCTGATGGGCCGCATCCTCAATCGGGCCACCGCCGAGCAGCGGCGGGACGCCGCGTACGCCGTCGAGGAGCTGCTCGCCGTCCTCGCCCTGGCCGACGCCAAGTTGCCGTCCGTCGAGGTCGACTGGGACTACGGGCGTCAGACCGGCTGCTACCTCATCAACCTCGGCTCGGCCCGCACCCCGCACATCGAGCGCATCACCGACCTCCTCCGGAAGGGCCTGCGCAGTGAGCAGCAGCAACCGGCCGACCCGAGCTGAACTCCTCACCGCTCTCGGCATCTTCGCCGCCGCCGGCGCGGTCGCCTGCCTCGCCGCCGCCCTTGCCGATCCCTCCACCTCGGACCTGGTCTGGTGGCTGTTCTTCGCCGCCTCCCTCATGACCGGGTTCAGCCGCGCCACCACCAGAAAGTGACACCCCCCGTGCGCACTCTCCCCCTGCGCGACCCCCGTCTGCTCGCCAAGCCCCCCGCCTGCCGGCTCGGCGCCCACATCCTCTGCCGCAACACCGCCGGGCACGTCCTGATCGTCGACCCCGACTTCCTCGACGGTCACACCCTCCCCGGCGGTGCCTGCCGCACCAACGAACCCCCGCACCACGCCGCCACCCGCCTCCTCCACGCGCAGACCGGGCTCCACCGCCCCGTCACCCACCTCCTCGCCGTCGACTTCACCCCCGCCGACCGCTACCTCGAACGCCTCACCCTCGTCTTCGACGGCGGCGTTCTCGGTGATCCGGAAGCGGCGCGGATCAAGGTGCCGCCGCGTAACCGCAGCAACCTCTTCGGTGCCCGGTTCGGCGACCCCAGGGAGTTGAGCACCCTCATGAGCCCCGCCCAGAACGCCCGCGTCCAGCAAGCCCTGGCCACTCTCGGCCGCACCCTCCCCCTCCTCATCCACGGCCAGCGCGCCACCGCCGAGTAGCTGCGGGGGCGGTTCGGGGTGAGCCGTCAGGTGCTGTCCGGCCAGGTCAGACGGCGGGCGAAGTGCACCCATGCGGCCACGACCGCGAGCATGGCGACGAGGCCGCCCAGCGTCATGACCGTGGACGGGGAGGTCCGGTCCACGATGGCGCCACCGGCCACCGCGCCGAGTGAGATCGTCATCTGGAAGGAAGCGGTGAACAGCACCGACGCCGCCTCGGGCGCGTCGGGGGTCGCCTTGACGAACCACGTCTGGGAGGCGACGGGGACGGCGCCGTAGGCAAAGCCCCAGACGATCAACAGGGCGACGGCGCCGATCTGCCAACGGCCCAGGATCGGCAGCAGCAAGGTAGCGGTGGCGATCATGCCGGCGGCGAGGCCGAAGGTGGCTCGGGGGTAGCGGGTGACCGCAGCTCCGCCCAGGAAGTTGCCAGCGATTCCCGCAGCACCGTAGACCAACAGGAAGACGGTGATCAACTGCGGGCCGACATCGGTGACTTGCTCCAGGAACGGAGCGACGTAGGTGTAGGCCCCGAAGTGCGCCAGCACGGTCAGGAAGGTCAACAGCAGCGCGAAACGAGCGTTGACACTCCTCAACACACCGCGCAGCACACTCGGACGGGTCGTCCGCTCGGGCGGCAGTGACGGCATGACCAGGAGCAGCATGGCCAGGACACCGACCGTGAGGGCGCCCATGACGACGAAAGCCGTGCGCCAGCCGGCCAGGTCCCCGATGAACGTGCCGGCCGGTACACCGAGCACGGAGCCCAGCGGTACCGCCGAGAAGATCACCGAGGTGGCGCGGCCGACCGACGCCGCGGGCACCAGACGCTCGGCCAGTCCGGCGCCGATCGACCAGAAGCCCCCGATGACGATGCCGACGATGACCCGGGAGACCAGGACCAGCCAGTAGTCGGGTGCCGCGGCGGCCAGGAAGTTCGCCACGGCCAACAGGAGCATGAACACGCACAGCATCAGACGGCGGTCGATGCGTGCGGTCGCCACGGTGACCACGGGTGCGGAGACGGCCGCGAGGAGTCCGGGCATGGTGATCATCAGTCCGGCCATCCCGTCGGAGACGGCGAAGCCGGAGCCGATCGTGGTGAGCAGGCCGATCGGCAGGATCTCGGTCGTGACGATCGAGAAGATCCCCAGCATGACCGCACTCACGGCCAGCCACCCGATCAGGGGAGATCGAGTCGGTAAGCCGATTTCGCCGGAGTGACGCGCGGTGGTGTTCGTCGTGGCCATGAGTTCCGTCCCGTGCGGGGCCTGCGTTTGCCTGGTCAGTTCAACAGGCCCCGCGCAGTGCGGGCTGGCAGCTCTGCGACATCAACCTTGCCTACGGCGCGTCGCCGGCGCGGAGGTCGGTGGCGATGTGGCGGCGGCCGGTGAGCAGGGCCTCGGCGAGGATGCCGGTGACCACCAGGGCGGTGAGGGCGAGGGTCGGGGGGAGGACGGCGGCGGGGGTGAGCGGCAGGCCCGGGGGGATGCGGGTGCCGAGGAGGGCGGAGAGGTCGAGGGCGGGCCCGAGGAGGGTGACGGCGGCGAGCGCGGCGCCGGCGCCGCCGGTGGCCGCGAGCAGGGTCTGCGGCAGCGTCTCGGCCAGGATCAGTGCCAGGCCCTGCCGGGGCCGCAGGCCCATGGTGCGCAGCCGGGCGAGGGTGGCGGCGCGGTCGGGCGCGGCGCGCAGCAGCGTGAGCAGGACGGCGAGCAGGGCGAACACGCCCGCGCCGGCGGTGGTGGCGAGGAAGAGCCGGGCGGCGGCCTGCTGGAGGGGGTCGCCGGCCAGCGCGGCGGTGAGCGCGTCGGCGGTCTTGACCAGGTAGCCGTCCGGGACGTCCGCCGGGTTGGGGCCGACGAAGGGGACGCCGGTCAGCTGGGCGCTGTCGGCGAGCAGCGGGTGGATCGGCAGGTCGTGGGTGAGCCGGCGGACGGCGTCCTCGTCGATCTCGCCGACCGCGAACCAGTAGCCGTGCTCGGCGAGTTCGGGCAGTCGGGCGGTGGCCGGTCCGGCCGGGAGGACGATGAACGGGTGGGTGGAGTCGCGCAGCGCCGGGGTGCTGTCGATGGTCCCGGCGTGGGCGGCGCGCAGTTCACCGGTGCTGGTGAGGTAGATCCGTTCGGCGCCGACGGTGCCGCCGAGCTGCTCGACGAGCCCGCGGGAGTAGAGGGCCGGGACGGGCGCGTCGGGTCCGCCCGGGGCGGCGGCCAGCGCGGCCGGGTCGAAGGCGCCCCGGCCGAGCGAGCGGGAGATCTCCGCGTAGGCCTCCGGTTCGGCGACCACCAGGCTGATGGTGACGTGGCGTTGGCCCGGGCGCAGGACGGCCGCGTCGGTCTGCAGGGTGACGGCGGTGGCGGCCCGGACGCCGGGCAGCCTGCCCGCTGCCTCGGTGAAGGAGTCCGGCAGGTCGCGGCCCTTGGGGGAGGTCACCATGACGTCGCCGCCGGTGGCGAGCCGGGACTGCTGGGCGCGGCCGGAGTCGACCGCGGTGATGAGATTCGCCCCGAACCCGGCCGTGGTGACGGCGAGCAGCAGCGCGAACACCGGCAGGACGGAGGGGCGCGGCCGGCCGCCGGTGCCGCGGGCGCCGTGGTCGAGGTCCGCCGACGCGGCGCCGCCCCGCCCGGCGCCGGGCTCGACCCGCTGCTCGTCGCCGCCCCGCTGCTGATCGCCCTGGTCGGCGGGCTGCTGCTGGCCCGGCTCCAGCCGCCGCTGATCGGCGGGCTCGCCCGGCTGGTCGGCCGGCGACCCGGCGCGGTCGGCTTCCTCGGCCTCGC
>NZ_JBFBDO010000143.1:0-15797 GCF_040683335.1 Kitasatospora sp. NPDC093806 | reverse complement strand
CTCGGGCCGGTCGGCTGGGTCGCCGTCGCGCTGGCCCTGACCGCGGGCGGCGCGACCGGGCTGGTCCTGCTCAACCGCCGCCGCGCGGCGGCCGAGTAGCGCCGCCGCACCCGGACGGGCCCGGCTCCTAGTCCTGGGGCCGGGCCCGTTCCGTCGCCGGGGTCCCCTCGGCGGCCTCCGCTTCGGCCGCCTCCGCTTCGGCGGCCTGCTGCTCGTCGGCGGCCTCGACCAGGGCGCGGGCGCGCTCGCGGGCCCGGTCCCGGGCGGCCGCCGGGTCGGCGGTCGCCGTCCAGGCCACGCAGTACATCAGCAGCCGGCAGACGAAGTTGATCCAGAGCAGCAGCGCCACCGGCACCCCGAAGGCGCCGTACAGGCTCTTCCCGGCGACCGAGCCGAGGTAGGAGGAGAGCAGCACCTTCAGCAGCTCGAAGCCGACCGCGCCGATCAGCGCGGCCTTCAGGACGTCCCGCCGGCGCTGGCCGCCGATCCGCGGGAACGGGGCCAGCAGGTAGGCGAAGAGCAGCATGTCGGAGCCGATCGCGATCAGCAGGCCGACCCCGGTGAGCAGGTAGCCGCCGGAGCCGAGGCCGATCCAGTCGGCGATCCGGCCGGCCAGCGTGGTCCCGGCCGCCGAGGCGCCGAGCGAGAACAGCGAGACCAGGCCGAGGCCGCCGAGCACCAGGAAGTCCCAGCCCTTGCGCAGGAACGGGTTGCCCTCCTCGTCGGGCAGCTGCCAGAGGTCCCGGATCGAGGTGCGCATGGTGTCCACCCAGCCGAGCCCGGAGATCACCAGCAGCACGCCGCTGACCAGCCCGACCGCGCCCGCGTTGGCGACCAGGGAGGGCAGGTTGAGCGCGTCCGAGATGCCGGGCAGCTGGTCGGAGATCTTGTGCTGGATCTCCGCCACCCGGCTGTCGCTGAGGGTGGCGACGGCGATCGCCAGGCCCACCGTCAGCAGCGGGAAGAGCGCGAGGAAGCCGAAGAAGGTGACCGCGCCGGCCAGCCGGTTGCCGCGCAGGGCGGTGAAGTGCTCGTAGGCGCGGTACGGGCGGCTGCGGAGCACCCGTGTCACGAGCGGGCCGATCACCGGGAGACGGGTCAGGAAGTCCACCGTCCGGTTATACCGGCCCGTCGCCCGAACGGCCGTCAGGCTCGGCCGCGCGGCCCGTCACGCCCGGGTCAGCGGCGGACCATCCGGCGGGCCTTCGCCAGCGCGCGGACCGCCTGGTAGGCGGTGTACCGGCCCTGGCCGAGCAGCTCGGTGCGCAGCCCGGCCACCCCGCCGGACGGCCGGTAGCCGGACGGGCGGAGCCGGGCGCAGTGCTCGGCGGCCCGGCGGAAGAACTCCCGGCGGTCGCCGGGCGGGATCCGGCCGGGCCGGGAGACCACGGTGTTGAGGTGGTGCAGCATCCGGCCGTAGACCACCGGGCGCCAGCGGTCGAGCTCGGGCCGCTCGTCCAGGAACGCGAAGACCAGGTCGTACTGGGCGAACACGTCGAAGTGCTTGCGGCTCGCGGTGGCCAGGATGTTGCCGCCCTCCCGGCGCTGGCGGTAGTGGACGCCGATCCGGTCGAGCAGGGTGATGCTCCGGGCGGCGAGCAGCGCCGGGTAGGTCCAGGGGGTGTCCTCGTAGTAGCCGGCCGGGAAGGTGAGGCCCTGGGCGGTGACGAAGTCGCGCCGGTAGGCCTTGTTCCAGACCACCTGGAGGAGTTCGAGCAGGTCGGGGCGGTCGGCGAGGTCGAAGACGTCCCGGGAGGCGGCGCCGAAGACCTTGGCGGAGGCGGCCCGGACGATCCGGCCGTCGTCGTAGCTGCGGGCGTAGTCGTAGACCAGGATGTCCGGGTCGCCGCCGGCCGCGAGCCGGTCGTCGACGGCCTTGAGCAGACCGGGGGTCAGGGTGTCGTCGCTGTCGAGGAAGAGCACGTAGTCGCCGGTGGCGACCTCCAGCCCGGCGTTGCGGGCCCGGCCGAGGCCGACGTTCTCCGGCAGGTGCAGCACCCGGACCCGGGGGTCGCGGGCGGCGGCCGCGTCGAGCAGGGCGCCGCAGCCGTCCGGGGAGCGGTCGTCCACCGCGATCAGCTCGAAGTCCGGGCCGTCCTGGCCGAGCACCGAGTCGAGGCACTCGGGGAGGTACTCCTCGACCCGGTAAACCGGGACGATCACACTGAAGCGGGGCATGGCCCCAGGGTAGTGGCCGCCCGGCCGTACGGGCCCCGGGCCCCCCTTGGGCCGGACGGTAGGATCGACGGGCACGTACGCATTCAAAGTGCGGTCAGACCCCGAACGGGCTGCCACGCTCCTTCCCGAGAAAGGCCTGCGTAGCCGATGGCTCCCCGCCTCTCCATCGTCGTCCCGATCTACAACGTCGAGCGCTACCTCGTGGAGTGTCTCGACTCGATCGCCGCCCAGACGTTCACCGACTTCGAGTGCGTCATGGTCGACGACGGTTCGAAGGACAACAGCGCCGCGCTCGCCGAGGCGTACGCCGCCAAGGACTCCCGCTTCCGGCTGGTCCGCCAGGTCAACAAGGGCCTCGGCGCCGCCCGCAACACCGGCATCCGGCACATCGACCCGGACGCCGAGTTCCTCTGCTTCGTCGACAGCGACGACTCGATGCCGCCCAGCGCGTACGAGCTGATGATCAACACGCTGGACGAGACCGGCTCGGACTTCGCCACCGGCAACGTGCTGCGGTTCCGCGCGATCGGCTACTACCAGTCCGGCGGCCACAGCCGCCCGTTCGCCAAGACCGTGCTGAAGACGCACGTCACCGAGATCCCGTCGCTGGTCACCGACCGCACCGCGTGGAACAAGGTGTACCGCCGCTCCTTCTTCGACGCGGCCGACATCCTCTACCCCGAGGGCATCCTGTACGAGGACGCCCCGGTCAGCGTGCCGCACCACTACCTCGCCAAGAGCGTGGACGTGCTCTCCGAGCCGATCTACCACTGGCGCGAGCGCGAGGTCGGCGAGATGTCGATCACCCAGATGCGCACCAACCCGAAGGGCCTGATCGACCGGGTCACCTCGGTCGAGCTGGTCCGCGGCTGGCTGAAGAAGCAGACCGAGCCGCGCTTCGCGGAGTACCTGAAGTCCTACGACGAGAACACCCTCGTCGAGGAGATCCCGATGTTCTTCTGGTCCGTCGTGGACGGCGACAAGGAGTACCGGGACGCCTACATCAAGTGCGTCAGCCGGCTGCTCCGGTCGATCGGCCCGGAGCAGGTCAAGAAGCTGCGCGCGCCGCTGCGCCTGAAGTACCACCTGACCCTGCAGGGCCGGATCGACGAGTTCGTCGAGCAGATCAAGTACGAGGGCGAGAGCAACGGCGGTGTCGTCGCCAAGGGCCTGCTGCGCCCGTACGCCGACTACCCGTTCCTGCGCGGCGGCCGCAAGAGCGTGCCGTCCGGCCTGCTCAGCCTGCGCAACTCGACGGTGATCCGCAGCCGGCTCTACGAGTCGGCCTGGGAGGCCGGCCGGCTGCGGCTGACCGGTCACGCGTACCCGGAGCAGCTGGGCGCGGCCAACAAGCACGACATGGTGCGCACCCTGGTGCTGCGCGAGGCCAAGGGCCGCCGGGTCATCGCGGTGCCGATGAAGACCCAGTACAGCCCCGAGGCCACCGCCACCAACCACCACGACCTCTACAACTGCGACTGGGCCGGCTTCACCGTCAGCCTGGACCCGGAGAAGCTCAAGCACCGGGGCCAGTGGAAGGACGGCAACTGGCGCGTCCTGGTCGCCGGGGCCGGCAAGGGCGGCGTCTACAAGGGCCGGGTCTGGGCCGGCTGGGCGGACACCGCGCTGTTCCTGCCCTCGCACTGGGTCGAGCCGGACGTGCGGATCGTGCCGTTCGTCCGCGACGGCAGCGTCTACCTGCGGGTGGAGAACGTCAAGGTCCGGGTGACCGGGCTGGCCGCGGACGGCACCACGGTCGAGGTCTCCGGCGCGGCCCGCTCCGGCGTCCGCCTCGGCGGGGCCAAGCTGCGGCTGACCCACGTCGAGTCCGAGCGCGAGCTGCTCTTCCCGGTCTCCACCGGCACCTCGGTCGGCAGCCTGCAGCCGTTCCGGATCTCCGTCCCGGCGGCCGAGCTGACCGAGGTCCGCGAGTCCTGGGCCGAGCTGGACCCGATCGCCGAGGAGCGCGCCCGCGACCGCTGGGACAGCACCCTGGTGCTGGCCGACGGCACCCTCGTGCCGCTCGCCTGGGACGACCGGAACGCGCCGGAGCAGCTCAACCTGGTGCTGAACCCGCAGGCCCCGGCCGACCGGCAGCGCGCGCTGTACTCCAAGCCCTCCCCCGGCGGCTACCTGCAGATCTCCGACCAGCTGCTGCAGCCGATAGTGGACGAGATCACCGCGCGCGGCGCGGACGGCTTCCTGCTCAGCGGCAGCTTCCCGCTGCCGGGCACCCACCACTGGGAGCTGGTGGTCCGCCACCACTGGGGCGAGGAGCAGCACGTCTACCCGGTGGAGATCAACGACGGCCGGTTCCGGACCGCGCTGCCGGCCGTGCCGACGGCCTCCTTCGCGGGCAACGTGCCGCTGGCCCAGGGCGGCTGGAACGTGTCGTTCCGCCCGGTCGGCGCGGACTTCAACCCGGACATGGCCTCGTACGCGCTGATCGCGCCGGAGTGCTGGGACGCGCTGCCGCTGGAGGTGGAGGCCCGCGGCAAGAAGATCGTGCTGGAGCGCCGCCACCACGACGGCCTGCAGCTGGAGTCCGAGAACATACTGCTTCCGGAGGAGCGCAGCGGCTGGCGCCAGCGCCAGCTGCGCAAGGTCGACTACCCGGCCGCGCGCCGGCTGCCGCTGCGCGACACGGTGCTGTACAACGTCGCGCTGGGCGGTCTCTACGCGGACTCGCCGCGGGCGATCCACGAGGAGCTGGTCCGCCGCGGCCTGCCGCTGGAGCACCTGTGGGGCGCCGACGACCTGCAGGCCGACCTGCCGCAGTCGGCGGCCGCGGTCCGGCTCTGGAGCCCGGAGTGGTTCGAGACGCTGGCCACCGCGAAGTACATCGTCACCAGCGCGCACATGCCGGACTTCTTCGTCCGCCGGCCCGGCCAGATCGTGCTGCAGACCTGGCACGGTTCGCCGCTGAAGCAGGTCGGCCACGACTTCGAGAAGGTCTGGTTCACCGACTCGAACTACCTGAAGGGCCTCGCCAAGGAGGTCCCGAACTGGAGCATGCTGGTGGCCGGCAGCACCTGGGCCGCCCCGGTGCTGCGCCGCGCGTTCGACTTCAAGGGCGAGATCCTGGAGAGCGGCCTGCCGCGCAACGACCTGTTCTTCTCCGCCGACAAGGAGAAGACCGCCGAGCGGGTGCGCGAGCGGCTCGGCCTGCCCGAGGGCAAGAAGGTCGTGCTGTACGCGCCGACCTGGCGCGAGGACCGGCGCCGGCACTACGGCGGCTACCAGCTGCACCTGCAGCTGGACCTGGCGGCGGCGCAGGCCGCGCTGGCCGACGACCAGGTGCTGCTGGTCCGCCGGCACGCCAACGTCCGCGAGCAGATCCCGGGCGCGGGCAACGGCTACGTCTGGGACGTCAGCAGCTACCCGGACATGTCCGAGCTGCTGCTGGTCGCGGACGTGCTCGTGACGGACTACTCGGCGTCGGCGATGGACTTCGCCGCGACCGGCAAGCCGATCCTGTTCTTCACCTACGACCTGGCGCACTACCGGGACAACCTGCGCGGCTTCTCGTTCGACTTCGAGGCGGACGCGCCCGGCCCGCTGCTGGGCACCTCGGAGGAGCTGGTCGCCGCGCTCGGCCGGGTGGACGAGGTCAGCGCGGAGTACGCCGGGAAGTACGCGGCGTTCCGCGAGAACTACTGCGACCTGGACGACGGTCAGGCCGCCGCCCGGGTGGTGGACGCGATGCTGAGCCGCGAGGCCTGATCGCCGACCGGTACCGGTGACGCTTGAAAGGCGTCCGACGCGAATCCCGCGTCGGGCGCCTTTCTCATTTTCGTTTCATAAATTCATCAGACTTATCGAACGACTGTTTTCCGAACGAACCTGCCAGCTAATTGTCAGTCAATTCTCAAATTGACCTCGGATACTTTTCCGGGTGAGATGGAAATTCTCGCCGAGAAAGGTCCGTGAAATGGCAGTCCTCACCCGGTTCGTCCTCCCGCACGCCGCCCCCCGGTTCGGCGACCCACGGCCGGGCGGCGAGGAGGACGCCGCCTTCGGACTGCTGCGCGCCCGCTGGAGCGCCCGCGGCCTCGAACTCACCGGCTTCGCCCGCCCCGACGACCGCTCCACCGCCCACCCCGGCTCCGCCTGGACCTGGCTCACCCTGCGCCGCGCCGACGACCACGACCAGCCCCCGGTCCACCTCCCCACCCGCCCCCGCCGGCTCCCCGAGATCACCGACGACAGCGCCCAGCCCGACCACAACCACGACTGGGCCGGCTTCACCGCCCTCGTCGAACCGCGCCGGCTGCACACCCCCGACGGCTGGCCGCTCGGCGACTGGACCGTCGAGGCCACCCTCTTCACCCGCCCCCGCCCCACCCGGCTGCGCCGCCAGTACGGCGGCCTCGCCCCGCACTGGTGCGGCTCCGGCGAGTACCCGCCCGCCCGCTGGATCGACCACGACGTCCGCCTGCTGCCGCACTTCGCCGACGACCGGCTCACCGTGCGGCTCGAACGCCCCGGCGCCCGCCTCACCCGGGCCGTCCCCGGCCCCGACGGCCTCGAACTGGACCTCGTCACCACCTACCCCTGGCCCGCCCGCACCGTGCTGCGGCTGCGCCACCGGGAGAGCGGCACCGTCCTCACCCACCCCGTCACCCGCGCCGGGCGGACCGTCACCGTCCACCTGCCGTACCGGCCGTTCACCGCCGACGGGTCCGACACCGACGGCCCCGGCGCCGACGGGTCCGGCCCCGGGGACGACGCCCAGCACTGGGACGCCGAACTGCGGCACCCCGACGGCCCCTCCGAACCGCTCATCCTCGACGAACGCCGCGGCCCGGTGGCCGGCCAGCACCCGCTGCCCGGCACCGACGACCGGGTGCTCTACCTCAAGCACCTCGCCGACGGCCGGCTCCAGCTCCGCGTCCAGCCCGCCGCCGGCTACGTCGACCGGCTCACCACCCGGGCCGGCGGCTTCGAACTCGCCGGCCACTGCCCCGCCGCCGGACCGCTCGAACTCGTGCTGCGGCACAACGCCACCGGCACCGAGGTCCGCCACCCGGTCGAGCCCGGCCCCGACCACCGGTTCCGGATCCGCCTGCCCGCCACCCGCACCGGCTCCGACGGCACCGCGCTGCCGCTGCGCAAGGGCCTCTGGGAGGCCGCGCTGCACCCCGCCGGGCGGCCCGGACCGGCCCGCCCGCTGACCGCCGCGCCCGCCCTGCTGTCCGAACTGCCCGCCGCCACCCAGGCCGGCGGCAAGCGCGTCGTCCTCGAACGCCGCTGGCACGACACCCTGCTGCTGGACTCCACCCCCGTCCTCACCGCCACCGAGCGCAGCGCCTTCTCCCAGGCCCGCCAGCGCACCGCCGGCTACCCCGCCGCCCGCCGCGAACCGCTGCGCGAGGCCGTGCTGTACGACGTCTTCGGCGGCCGCGGCTACGCCGACTCACCGCGCGCCGTGCACACCGAACTGGCCCGCCGCGGCACCCCGCTGGAGCACCTGTGGGTGGTCGACGACGCCCAGGCCGAACTGCCGCCCGGGGTCCGCGCGGTCCGGGTCTGGAGCCCCGAGTGGTACCGGGCCCTGGCCACCAGCCGCTACCTGGTCGGCAACACCCACTTCCCGGACTTCCTGCAGCGCCGCCCCGGCCAGGTGGTCGTCCAGACCTGGCACGGCGCCCTGCTCAAGCGGATCGCCCACGACGTCGACAACACCTGGCTCGCCGACCACGGCTACCTCGCCGCGCTCGACCGGGAGACCCCGCAGTGGAGCGTGCTGCTCTCCCCCAGCCCGTTCGCCACCCCGCTGCTGCGCCGCGCCTTCCGCTTCGAGGGCGAGGTCCTGGAGTCCGGCTACCCGCGCAACGACGTGCTGTCCCGGCCCGACCCCCGGCGGGCCGCCGCCGTCCGCCGCCGGCTCGGCATCCCGGACGGCAAGCGGGTGGTGCTCTACGCGCCGACCTGGCGGGAGGACCGGCCGCGCCCCGACGGCGACGGCTTCCGGTTCGACCTGCGGCTCGACCTCGACGGGGCCCGCAAGGCGCTCGGCGAGGACCACGTGCTGCTGCTGCGCCCGCACGCGCACGTCCGCGAGCCGCTGGCCGGCGCCGGGGACGGCTTCGTCCACGACTGCGCCGACTACCCCGACGTCCAGGAGCTGCTGCTGATCGCGGACGTCCTGGTGACCGACTACTCGTCCATCCTGTTCGACTTCGCGATCACCGGCCGCCCGGTGCTGTTCTTCACCTACGACCTGGCGCACTACCGGGACAGCCTGCGCGGCTTCGCCTTCGACTTCGAGGCACAGGCCCCCGGGCCGCTGCTCGACGACTCCGCCGACCTGGTCGCGGCGCTGCGCGAACTCGCCGACGGCGGCGACGGGTTGCCCGCCGGGTACGCCGAGCGCTACCGGCGCTTCCAGGACGTCCACTGCGCCCTGGACGACGGCGGGGCGGCCGGCCGGGTGGTCGACCGGATGCTCGAACTCGGCGGGTCCCGGGAGCCCCGGGAGTAGGCCTCAGGAGAACGTGTAGGCCCGCCAGGGGCGCCAGACCTCGTCCCGGTCGAACCGGGAGAGGCTGAACCCCGGCACCGGGAACACCGCGTGGAAGGACCGGGCCTGCTCGTGGGCCTGGTCCAGCACGTCGTCCCCCAGCCCGTGCGCCACCGTCACGTGCGGGTGGTACGGGAAGGCCAGCTCGCGGGCCAGCGGGCCGGAGCGGACGTCCGCCTCCAGCAGCCGGCACTCCCGCTCGCCCTCCTCGACCCGGACGAAGACCACCGGGGAGACCGGGCGGAAGCTGCCGCTGCCGCGCAGCACCATCCGGAACGGCCGGTGCCCGGCGGCCACCGCCGCCAGGTGCTCCTCGATCTTCGGCAGCGCCTCGGCCGGCACCTCGGTCGGCGGCAGCAGGGTGACGTGCGTGGGTATCGACCGGGCCAGCGGGTCGCCGTGCCCGGCCCGCGCGTCCTGGATCGCCGAGCCGTACGGTTCCGGGACGCTCACGGACACGCCGATGGTGACGACCTCCCCGCCCCGAGCCGAAGAGCACGCCGGTGCCGAAAGCGAGGAGCGACCGGCGACCGACGCAGGAGGGAACGCCGGAGCGACGACCGTCGGCACCGGATCGGAGCGTTCGGAGGCGAGGGGCGAGTCGCCGTCGCCACCACCGGGCAGGCTCGTCAGCGGAGTCACCGCTTGGCGGCCGGGAGGAAGCCGATCCGGTCGTACACCGTCGCCAGCGTCTCGGCCGCCACCGCGCGGGCCTTCTCGGCGCCCAGCGCGAGGACGCGGTCCAGCTCGGCCGGGTCGTCCAGGAAGAGCTGGGTGCGCTGCTGGAACGGGGTCACCCACTCGGTGAACAGCTCGGCCAGCTCGGTCTTCAGGGCGCCGTACATCTTGCCCTCGAAGTGCGCGACCAGCTGCTCGACCGACTGCCCGCTGAGCGCGGAGTGGATGCGCAGCAGGTTGGAGACGCCGGCCTTCTCCTCCTCGTCGTAGGAGACCACGGTGCCGGTGTCGGTGACGGCGCTCTTGAACTTCTTGGCGCTGACCTTCGGCTCGTCCAGCAGGCTGACCAGGCCCTTGGGCGAGGAGGCGGACTTGCTCATCTTGATGCCCGGGTCCTGGAGGTCCTGGATCTTCGCCGTCTCCTTGAGGATGTACGGCTTGGGCACGGTGAAGGTGGGGCCGAGGCGGGTGTTGAAGCGCTCCGCCAGGTCGCGGGTGAGCTCCACGTGCTGGCGCTGGTCCTCGCCGACCGGGACGGCGTCCGCCTGGTAGAGCAGGATGTCGGCGACCTGGAGGATCGGGTAGGTGAACAGGCCGACCGTGGTGCCGGCGGTGCCCTGCTTGGCCGACTTGTCCTTGAACTGGGTCATCCGGGAGGCCTCGCCGAAGCCGGTGAGGCAGTTCATCACCCAGCCGAGCTGCGCGTGCTCGGGCACGTGCGACTGGACGAACAGGGTGCAGTGCTCCGGGTCCAGGCCGGCCCCGAGCAGCTGGGCGGCGGAGACCCGGGTGTTCTGGCGCAGCGTCGCCGGGTCCTGCTCGACCGTGATCGCGTGCAGGTCGACGACCATGTAGAAGGCGTCGTTCTCCTCCTGCAGGTCGACCCACTGGCGCACCGCGCCCAGGTAGTTGCCGAGGTGGAACGAACCGGAGGTGGGCTGGATCCCGGAGAGCACCCGGGGACGGTTCTTGACCGGACCAGTGACCGCTGCGTTGACCATGCGGGCCATTGTTCCAGTTCCACCGACCGGTCAGGAAACCTCCGGCCCCGGCCGTTCGGTCAGTGTGACCGCACTCACCCTGACCCGGGCGATCCGCCGGCCCTCCAGTTTCGCCACCGTCAGCAGCACTTCCAGGCCCGGACCTGCGGGGACCCGGACCCGGTCGCCGTCGGCGGGCAGCCGGCCGAGCCCGGCCACCAGACAGCCGGCCACCGTCTCGTACGGGCCCTCGGGGAGGGTGACGCCGGTCTCCTCGGCGAAGTCGGCCAGGTTGAGCAGGCCGTCGAGCTCCATGCCGCCGCCGGCCAGCCGGCGGGTGGGGACCGGTTCCTGGGTGTCGTACTCGTCGCGGATCTCGCCGATCACCTCCTCCACCAGGTCCTCCAGGGTGACGATGCCGGCGGTGCCGCCGTACTCGTCGACCACGATCGCGAGGTGGTGGCCCTCCCGGCGCATCTCGCCCATCGCCTCCAGCACCCGCTTGGTGCCGGGCAGCAGCTTGACCGGGCGGGCCAGGTCGCGGACCTTGGCGGCCCGTTCGCCGCGCGCCCCGTACAGGTCGCGGACGTGCACGAAGCCGGTCACCGCGTCGTAGCTGCCCTCGATCACCGGGTAGCGGGAGTGCGGCGAGGAGTCGGCCTGGGCGCGGACCTCGGCGAGCGGGCGCTCGGCGTCCAGGAAGGTCACCTCGGTGCGCGGGACCATCACCTCGCGCAGCCGGCGGTCCCCGGCGGCGAACACGTCGGCGATCAGCGTCCGCTCGTCGCTGCCGAGTTCGGTGTTGGCGGCGACCAGGCCGCGGAGCTCCTCGGAGCTCATCGAGCCGCGGCCGGCCGCCGGGTCGCCGCCGAACAGCCGGACCATCAGGTCGGTGGAGTGGCCGAGCAGCCAGATCGCCGGGCGCAGCACCACCGACATGACGTCCACCACCGGCGCGGCCAGCAGGGCGATCGAGTCGGCCCGCTGGAGGCCGATCCGCTTCGGGGTGAGCTCGCCGAGCACCAGCGAGACGTAGCTGATCAGCAGGGTGAGGCCGACCAGGGCGGTGGCGTCGGCGACGCCCTCGGAGAGCCCGGCCTCGACGAACACCGGGGCCAGCTTGCCGGCCAGGGTGTCGGCGCCGAACGCGGCGGAGAGGAAGCCCATGCAGGTGACGCCGACCTGGACGGCCGCCAGGAAGCGGTTGGGGTCGGCCGCGAGGTGCGCCGCCCGGGCGGCCCGCCGGGTGCCGCGTGCCTCCAGGGTCCGGATCTGGCCCTCGCGCAGCGAGATCAGCGAGATCTCGGCGACGTTGAACAGGCCGCCCAGGACGATGAAGACGAGGACGAGCGCGGCGTCCTCGATGGTTTCGTTCACAGCGGGTCAGTGTAGGGCGACGGCCCGCCGCCTCCCGGGAGGGTGGCGGCGGGCCGTCGTGAAGCGCGTGGCGGGGCTCAGGCTCAGATGAGGCCGAGCTCCTGGACCGCGTCGCGCTCCTCGACCAGCTCGTTGACCGAGGCGTCGATGCGGGCGCGCGAGAAGTCGGAGATCTCCAGGCCCTGGACGATCTCGAACTTGCCGTCCTTGGTGGTGACCGGGAAGGAGGAGATCAGGCCGGCCGGGACGCCGTAGGAGCCGTCGGAGACGACACCCATGGAGGTCCAGTCGCCCTCGGCGGTGCCGTTGACCCAGGTGTAGACGTGGTCGATGGCGGCGTTGGCGGCCGAGGCGGCCGAGGAGGCGCCGCGGGCCTCGATGATGGCCGCGCCGCGCTTGGCGACGGTCGGGATGAAGTCGCTCTCCAGCCAGGCCAGGTCGGAGCCGGCGGCCTCGAAGGCCGGCTTGCCGGCGACCTCGGCCTGGAAGATGTCCGGGTACTGGGTGGCGGAGTGGTTGCCCCAGATGGTGACGCGCTTGATGTCGGAGACCAGGGCGCCGGTCTTGGCCGACAGCTGGCCGACGGCGCGGTTGTGGTCCAGGCGGGTCATCGCGGTGAAGCGCTCGGCCGGCACGTCCGGGGCGTTGCGCTGGGCGATCAGGGCATTGGTGTTGGCCGGGTTGCCGACGACCAGGACCTTGATGTCGTCCGCGGCGTGGTCGTTGATGGCCTTGCCCTGCGGGCCGAAGATGCCGCCGTTGGCCTGCAGCAGGTCGCCGCGCTCCATGCCGGCGGTGCGCGGACGGGCGCCGACCAGCAGCGCGACGTTGGCGCCGTCGAAGGCCTCGGCCGGCTTGTCGGTGATCGTGATGTCGCGCAGCAGCGGGAACGCGCAGTCGACGAGCTCCATCGCGGTGCCCTCGGCGGCCTTGAGGCCCTGCGGGATCTCCAGGAGGCGCAGGTTCACCGGCACGTCGGCGCCGAGCAGGTGGCCCGAGGCGATGCGGAAGAGCAGCGCGTAGCCGATCTGGCCGGCGGCTCCGGTGATGGTGACGTTGACGGGGGTGCGGGTCATTTCTACCTTCTCCAGCAAATCGCCAGGTGCCCCAGGCACGTTCGGCGCGCTGGAGCCGAGGACGGTCTCTCGACATCGAGAGAACCGGCGTCAGGGTATCGCAAAGGGAAGCGTACGCCCCGGGCACGGTCGTGACTGATTCGTCACAGACGATGACGGCCCCCGCCCGATCACCCGGGTGGGGGCCGTTCATCCGTTCGACTCATCGGCCGCTCAGCGGCGCGGGCGGCCGATCAACTGGCCGATGTTGTCCAGCACCGGCAGCTCCAGCCACGGATTGGGCTGGGCCATCAGCGTCAGCAGCACGATCGAGACGCCCAGGAAGGTCAGCACGATCACGTCGGTGAACCGGCTGCGCACCGCCAGCATGCCGACCTCCGGCAGCACCAGCCGCAGCAGCGCACCGAGCAGCACGCCGCCGCCGATGATCAGCAGCCCGTACTTGAAGCCGTCCTGGAAGTCGGCGAACCAGGTGACCGCGAGGCCGGCGCCGACCACCAGCAGGACCAGCGTTATCGGCCACTGCCGCACCGGCAGCGCGTGGTCGCGCCCGAGCGCCGCCGACGAGCCCTCGGGGGGCAGGGTGCCGGTGGTCTTGACCGGCCTGCGCCCGGTCCGCCGCGGTTCGGTCATGGCTTCCCGTCCCGGGGGATCAGAGGCCGGCGCGGCGCTCGGCCGCCACCACGATGTTGTTGAGCAGCATGGCGCGGGTCATCGGGCCGACGCCGCCGGGGTTCGGGGAGATCCAGCCGGCCACCTCGGCCACGCCCGGGTGCACGTCACCGACGATCTTGCCCTCGCTGCGGCTGACGCCGACGTCCAGCACGGCCGCGCCGGGCTTGACGTCCTCCGGCTTGACCAGGTGCGGCACGCCGGCGGCGGCCACCACGATGTCGGCCTTGCGCAGGTGGAAGGCGAGGTCACGGGTGCCGGTGTGGCAGAGGGTGACGGTGGCGTTCTCGGAGCGGCGGGTCAGCAGCAGGCCGATCGAGCGGCCGACGGTGACGCCGCGGCCGATCACGACCACCTCGGCGCCGTCGATCGGCACCTCGTGGCGGCGCAGCAGCTCGACGATGCCGAGCGGGGTGCAGGGCAGCGGGCCCTCGATACCCAGGGCGAGCCGGCCGAGCGAGGTCGGGTGCAGGCCGTCCGCGTCCTTGTCCGGGTCCATCAGCTCCAGGACGGGGTTCTGGTCGAGGCCCTTGGGCAGCGGCAGCTGGACGATGTAGCCGGTGCAGGTCGGGTCGGCGTTGAGCTCGCGGACGACGTTCTCGACGTCCTCCTGGGTGGCGGTGGCGGGCAGCTCGCGCTGGATCGAGGCGATGCCGATCTCCGCGCAGTCCTTGTGCTTGCCGTTGACGTACCAGCGGCTGCCCGGGTCGTCGCCGACCAGGACGGTGCCGAGGCCGGGCGTGACGCCCTTCGCCTTGAGGGCCGCCACGCGGGCGGCGAGTTCGGACTTGATCGCGGCCGCGGTGGCCTTGCCATCGAGAATCTGGGCAGTCATGACACCATTCTCCCGGATCCCGGCGACGGTCCGTGCCACGTGGTACCGGGCGCGCGCGCAGGCGGTGCGCGGGCAGGCGCGCGGGCGGGTGCGGAGACGGTGCGCGGGCGGACGGCGCGGGCGGCGCGCCGGTGGCCCGCACGCCCGGCGCGGAAGGGGCGGGCGGGGCGCGGAACGTCCGGGTCACATTGCGGTTGCGCCACAGTCCGGCCCGACGCGCGGACGCGGCTGGACAGCGCCCCGCCGTCCGGTTGACGATGAGCGGGCATTCCCCGCCGCATCCGGCCCGGTGACGGGCCGACGGACAGACCCGGCGGGGCGTACCCGGGGGAAGAACGAAGTGAGCCGACCAGACCGCCGCACCGCGCCGACGACCGAGCGTCGTCGCGCCGTCCTGCCGTTCGCCGCAGAGCCGGCCCGGCTCCCGTTCGCACCGATCCCACGGCCCTGAGCGGCGGCGCGCGCCGGGTCGTGCCCGACCCCGGTGTCAGAGCGCCCCGCTAACGTCCCGTCCGACCGGTCACCCGATCCACCGGTCCGTTCCGGGTCCTCCGCTGTCCCGTCCCCACCCGTCCCCATCTGCCCGGAGGCATCGATGACCTACCCGCCCGACCCGAACAACCCGTACGGCCAGCCCCAGCAGCCGCAGCAGCCCGGCTACGGCTACCCGCAGCAGGCCCCGCCGGCCGCCGGTTACGGCTACCCGCAGCAGGCCCCGCAGCAGCCGGGCTACGGCGTGCCGCAGCAGCCCGGTTACGGCTACCCGCAGATGCCGGGCACCATCCAGGCGAACAACGGCTACATCAACATCGCCCAGCTGGGCACGGTGAAGATCGCCAGCATGGGCCAGCGCTTCCTGGCCCGCCTGATCGACGGTCTCGCGATCAGCGCGATCCTCGCCCTGGTGATGGCCTTCGGCCTGGCCGGCGCCCTCGGCATCGCCAAGGACACCGAGGACTGCTCGACCTACACCTACGGCAGCAGCGCCTACGTCGACTGCTACAACCAGAACCAGGACGCCGCGGCCGGCATCTTCGGCACCATGATCATCATGATGGTGGTGCTGTCGGTCTTCAACCTGCTCTACGAGTGGCTGATGGTCGCCTTCGTCGGCGCCACCCTGGGCAAGCTGGCCCTCGGCCTGCGCGTGGTCAAGGAGAACACCGGCCAGACCCCGGGCCTGGGCGGCGGCTTCATCCGCTTCATCATCCCGATCGTCGGCGTCTTCGTCTGCTACATCGGCGCGCTGCTGGTCTACCTGTCGCCGTTCTTCGACAACTCCGGGAAGCTGCAGGGCTGGCACGACCGTGCCGCCGGCACCCTGGTGATCAAGAAGTAGTACGCAGGGCGTATGACGGAGCGGCCCGGCCCCCTCGGTGGAGGGGGCGGGGGGCCGCAGGGCGTGACCCCGGGGGGGACGGGGGGGGGTGCCCCGGCGGGGGACGTGACATCAAAAAAAAAGGGAAAGCGGCATTGTG
>NZ_JBFBDO010000142.1:0-15856 GCF_040683335.1 Kitasatospora sp. NPDC093806 | reverse complement strand
ACCAGGATCAGCCGCCGGGCCCCCCGCCGGACCAGCGTCCGGCAGAGCAGCCGCCCGAGCGCCCCGAACGCCCCGGTCACCAGGTACGCGCCGTCTGCCCGCGACCCCGGCCAACCTGCACCACCAGGCCGGCACCGTCCCCGGCGACGCCACCCGCTACCTGTGCGCCGCCGCCTGGCTGGACCGCCGGTTCCGCGCGGCACTGATCGAGGAACTGGTCGAACAGTCCTTCCGCATCCCCGCCCCCTCGCCCGGCACCGACCTGGTCCGGGTGCTGCACGAGGCCCTCACCGCCCGCCGCTGGGAGGCCTGGACCGGCGTCGCGTGCCTGCTCGTCCTCGTCCTCGGTTTCCCGCTGCTCGGCGTCGGCGCCGGGATCGCCACCCTGCTGGTGCTCCTGCTGCTCGGCCTGGTCGGCGGCTTCGGCGCCGGCCGGATGGACCACCGGCTCGGCCTGGAGGTCGAGCGCCTGATGATCACCCCGCAGGCCCCGCGCGCCACCGGCTGGCGGGGCGTCGTCGCGGTGATCGGCCGGGTCGTCGGGGCGCTGGCCCTGCTCGTGACGGCCATCACCTACTTCTACGGCCCGGTCCGGAGTGCGGACCTCGACCTGGATGTCGCCCCCGACCTGCTGAGCGGCGTCGGCGTCGTCATGCTCCTCGAACTGGCGGCGCTCTGGTGCCTGCTGGCCGCGCTCCGCTACCGGCTCCGCCGCCGGCTGAGCGCGCTCGTCGGGATGGACGACACCCCCGTCGCCCCGCCGGAGCCGCGGTCCGCCCGGTCCGCCCGGCTGTACGACCGGCTGCGCGAGCAGCAGGGCGGGCCCGAACTGCTCTACCGCCGGCAGGCCCCGCTGGTCGGCCTGGGCGAAGCCGGACGGATCTGGCGGATGACCTTCGAGCTGCGGCCCTCCGCCGAGCGGGCCGCCCAGGGCCGGGTGCCCGACGCGATCGACGCCACCGCGCTCTACAAGACCGTCGCGGCCCGGGTGCGCGCGCTCGCCGACGACCCGCGCTACCCGGACGACGCGCTGCGCGGCCTCTCCGTCACCGACCGGGTGTTCCGGCCCAGCCTACGCGGCGACCAGCCGGACGGCTGGCTGGGCGCGATGTCCGGCCGAGCCGGCGAGCAGGTGCTGCTCGAACCGGCCTGGGCGGACCTGCTGAGCCGCTCCGGCCACGAGCGGCTGCGGCACTACCTGGCCATCCGGGTCGGCTCCTGGCAGGAGGAGGTGGTGGTCACCGTGCTGGTCCGGGCCAGCACCCGGGGCGGACTGCTGTACCTGGAATGGCTGCCCTATGTGCTGGGGCCGGTTGCCCAGGCGTACCACGTGGTCGACCTGCTCGGGCACCGCTCCGGGTTCGCCCACGCTATGAACGCGCTCGGCTGGTCCGCGCGCCGGCTGCCCGGTGACCTGGTGATCGCGGTCGGCCAGCTGCGGCAGGGCTGGACCTCGCGCCGCCGGGCCGCCCGGCTCGCCCGCCGCTACCGCCACCTCACCCGGGCCGGCTACGCCGTCGACTACGCGCCCCGGTCGAGCGTGCGTGAGCTCGGCGCCGGCGGGACGTACCAGAACATCTTCCAGGAGCACGACGTGCAGCGGTTCCTCAGCACCGTGACGGAGCGGGTGTTCAGCGCGGTCGGCGACGAACTGCGGGCGCGCGGCTACGACAGCACGGCCTTCGAGGAGCAGTCGCAGAGCATCACCAACATCAACAACGGCGGGGTGCAGGTGGTGGGTTCCACCGTGCACGGGCCGGTCGCGGGCGGCAGCAACGCGCGGATCGACCTCGGCAAGGAGAGCAAGGGCAAGGGGAAGGGGAAGTGATGAGCAGTCAGCAGCCGGATCCGGTGGGCCCGTTGGGTCCGCCGGCGGGCGGTAACTGGAACAGCGGCGGCGTCCAGGTGGTCGGCTCGACCGTGCACGGCCCGGTGGCCGGCGGCCAGGGCGCGGTCGTCCGGATCGGCGCCGACGCGGCCGCCGGGGGAGCGACCGGTCCCGAGGCGCTGCGCGCGGCGGCCGAGACGCTGCGCGCCGCGCTGGCCCGGCTGCGCGCCGAACAGCCGGGCGCCGTACCGGAGGAGGACGCCGCCGACGCCGAGGCCGCGCTCGCCGACATCCTCGCCGAGACGGCGCTCGACGAGCCCCGCGAGGGCCCGCTGCGGCGCCGGGTCAGGTCCGCGTCCGACGCGCTGCGGACGGTCGCGGTGCTGGCGGCGGCGGTGAGCGGCCTGGAGACCGCGTTCGCGGCCCTGTTCGGAGGCTAGGACCCGGCGCCAGGACGCCCCCGGCACCCCGGGAACTCGCCGTCGCCGTCCACCGGTTACGGTTACCATGCGCACCAAGGCGTGACCGCCGAGGCGGTCGACGCGACGGGGAACGCACGGGGACGCATGCCATGGGAACAGGGGAGGGCGAGATGTCGCGCGCTGACTGGGTGTCGGGGGAGCGGTCCGGCGAGCAGGACCGGGAGACCTGGGCGGGGGTGGACCTGCGGATGGACGTCCCGCACTCGGCCCGGGTCTACGACTACCTCATCGGCGGCAAGACCAACTTCGCGCCGGACCGCACCGCCGCCCACGCCTCCGTGAAGGCCTGGCCGGCCCTGCCCACCTCGATGCGGACCACCCGCACCTTCATGGAACGGGTGGTCCGCCACCTCGCCGAGAAGCACGGCGTCCGCCAGTTCCTGGACATCGGCACCGGCATCCCCACCTCGCCCAATGTGCACGAGATAGCCCAGGCCGTGGCGCCGGAGTCGCGGGTCGTCTACGTCGACAACGACCCGATCGTGCTGACCCACGCCCGGGCGCTGATGTCCAGCACCCCGGAGGGCCGCACCGCCTACCTTGACGCCGACCTGCGCGACGTCGACTCCATCCTGGACTCGCCGCGGCTGCGCGAGGTGTTGGACCTCTCCCAGCCGGTGGCGCTCTCGCTGATCGCGATCGTGCACTTCGTCCTCGACCGGGACGATCCGCAGGGCATCGTCCGGCGGCTGATGGACCGGCTGGCGCCCGGCAGCTTCCTCGCTCTGACCGTCTTCACCGGCGACACCGACCCGGTGGGCGTCGGCGGCGTCGGCCGCGAGTACAACGCCCGGGGCATCCCGCTGCAGATCCGGGACCGGGCCGAGACCCTCGCCTTCTTCGACGGCTACGAACTGCTCGACCCCGGCGTCACCCTGGTCCACCACTGGAACCCGGACCCGGGCGCGGCGCCGATCCGGGACCGGGACATCGCGATGTACGGCGGTGTGGCCGTCAAGCGCTGACCGGCCCCTCGGCCCGGCCGGGCACCTTTGAGCACGTCCGAGCGGACCTGACCGAACGCCATGTCCCGTTGCGGTAACGGGGAGCAGTCGGTCAGGTCCGCTCTGGCATACTCGCGTGCACACCGAAGCGGAGGCGCCGACCGCCGGATGGTGGTCGGCGGGGACGAAGGGGGCGCGGGATGCCGGGGACGGAGTCCGGGGCGGACCAGGGCGGTTGGCCGCCCGGCGCGGGAGCGGGTACGGGAGCGGGGGCCGGGTCGGGGGAGCCGGAGTCGACGGCGTCGCGGTCGACGACGGCGGCACCGATCCACTGGACGGTGTACCTCCTGGTCTGCGTGGTCCTGGCCGGCTACGCGGCGATGATGATCTTCCTCGCGGTCAAGCGCGGCGACGCGAACTGGGACCGCCTGGTCTTCCTCTTCTCCGGCCTGGAGGCCATCGTCTTCGCCGCCGCCGGTCTGGTCTTCGGCGGCTCGGTGCAGCGCGGCGCCCTGAACGCGGCCCGGGAGGACGCGGCCGCCGCGCGGGCGGAGGCCGGCCGCCAGGGCGCGGCGGTCGACGCGGCGCGCGGCGACACCGAGGTCCTCAACGGGCTGCTCGCCGCCATCTCGCTCGGGGCCGACGCCGAACGCGGCGGGGCGCAGCCCACCGCTCCCGACCGCGCCGTGCCCTACGGCTCGGGCGACGCCGCCCGGGTCGCCGAACTGCCGCCGGGCGCGCACGGCGCCCGTCCGGTCGGCGCGCCACCGAGAGCCTGGAGCATGGTCGAGCTGGAACAGTTCGCCCGGACCCTCAAGGAGCGACGGGCGAACTGACACCGTTGGACGCCGAGGCCATGGACTGGCTCCCGCCCCACACCGCGCTGATCCGGATCGGCGAACCGGCCCCCGACGGCGGCGGCCACCCGACCCTCCTCGCGGTCGGCCCTGGTGGAGCCGAGCCTGCCGGCTCCCTCCGCGAGGGCCGGGCACTCGCCCACGATTTCCTGCGCCACGATCAGCTCCTCCTCTGCAGCGAACTGTTCACCCCCGAGCTGCCGCTCGCCGCGGACGTCCGGACCGCCGGCGGCCTGCTCGGCCGCGCCCTCGCCGAAGCCGAGCTGCTCGACCCCTGGCTCGACCAGGTGCGCCGGAGCCACGCCGCCGGCCACCCGGCCCGCACCCTGCTCGACGTCCGGCCGCAGCCGCTGCGCGGTCTCCCCTGGGAACTGGTCGCCGACCCCTGCGACGGCGCCGAGCCGTTCTGCGTCAGCGCCGGCCCCGGGCTCACCTTCGCCCGGCTGGACCACCCGAGGGCCGCCCTCGCGCAGGGCGAACCCGCGCCGCTCCGGCTGCCGTTGCGGATACTCGTCGTGCTGGGTGAAACCGACCCGGCGATCCGGGCGGACGACGAGATCGGACGGATCCGCACCCGGCTGGCCGACCCGATCGGCGAGTGGCACGTCGAGGTGCTGCACACCCCCACCTCCGAGGAACTCGCCACCGCGCTGCGGGACCTCACCCCGCACGTCCTGCACTTCATCGGCCACCGGCAACGCGACGACGCCGACCGGGGCGTGCTGACCTTCCACCCGCCCGGCCGCGAACCCTGGCAGATCACCGGAGCGAACGTGCACGGCCTGCTCGCCGTCCACCCGCCGCGTCTGGTCGTGCTGAACGCCTGCGACACCGCCGGGCCGGCCACCGAGCCGCTGCTGGCCGCGCTGCTGCGCGGCGGCGTGGCGGCGGTGATCGGGATGAGCGGCGGCATCGAGTCGGGGCCCGCCGTCCGGTTCGCCGAGGCGTTCCACGGCGCCCTCGGCCAGGGCGAGCCCGTCGACCACGCCGTCCGGGCCGCCCGCCACGCGCTGCTGCGAGCCGACCTCGACCGGGCGGACTGGGCCCGGCCGGTGCTCGCCGTCCGCGTCCACCCGGACGCCGTCCTGGAGCGCTCGGCCGACCTGCGCGGCGCGGCGGAGACCGACGACCGGTTCGCCGACGAGCGCTGGAACCTGCGGCACGCCGTCGACCGGGTGGCCGAGCGGCGCCGCCTGTTCGACGGCTTCGCGCCGACCGGTCCGGCCACGCCGGTCACCGTGGTCACCGGCGGCCCCAAGATCGGCAAGGCGACCCTGGTCAGGTCGGCGCTGCACACCTGGTACCGCAACGGCGCCCTGACCATATGGGTCGACCTGCGCGTCCTCGGCGGGACCGCCACCTGGCTGGACCTGGTCCACGCCGTCGTCGACCGGCTGCGCGAAGCCGCCCCCGGCCACAAGCAGCTCCTGCTGCTCGAACACCGCCTGGCCCGGCTCCACGACCACTGGACCACCGACGAGCAGGGACCCTGGCTCCCGCTCGGGACGGACCGGGTGTGGCAGGAGACCGTCCCCGGCAACAGCGTCGGCCTCGCCCCCGACCGCCGGCACACCGCGCTGCATCACCTCGCCGACGCCCTCCACACGCTCGCCACCGAGGCCGGACTGGTCCTCGCCCTGGCCGGCCTCGGCTCGCTGGAACGCCTGACCCTCCAGCAGCTGCTCGCCCCGCATCTGATCGAGCCGTTGGCCGCCCGCGCCGACGGCCGCGCCCGGACCGTCCTGATCGCCGACGACGAGGAGGCGGCCCTGGTGCCGTACCCGCTGCGGGAGACCGCCCGGTGGATCCCGCTCGGCCCGTTCGCTTCGGACGTGGTGGAGGAGGCGGTCCGCGACTACGGCCGGGTGCGTGGTTTGTCGGAGGAGCACCGGGGGATCTGGGAGGCGATGATGGCGCCCCTCACCGCGATCCACGGCGGATTGACACCCAGTTCGCTCGGGTTGACGATGCGCGCCTTCGAATCGGAGCTGAGGGTCCGATGACCGACCGCCTCCCCACCCCCTTCGACGAACTCGGCGCCCGCATCGAGCAGGGCGACCCGCTCGACCGGATCCTGCTCGACCGGATCGATGCCTCCTGGCGGGACGTCCTGCGCAACTGCAGCGTCGTCCCCGACTTCACCGAGGAGCTGTACCGCATCGTCCTGGCCGGTACGAGCGGCCCGTCGATCGCCGAACTGCTCGACCACGGCCTGCTCGAACGGGCGGCCCCACCCGGCCGCTACCGGATCACCGACCTGCTGCGCTTCACCTGCTGGGACTCCTGGTGGCAGGGCAGCGCCACGCCGAGCAGCACGGCCCCGGTCCGGCTGCGCAACCTCGCCGTCACCCTGGCCCGGGTCTACGCGACGGCGGGCGACCAGCCCGCGTGGCTGCGCCAGCTCGCCATCACCGGCGAACTCACCCCCACCGGCTTCCGCGCCGCCTTCGACGAGGCCGACCGGCGGTTCGACCTGGCCCACTGCCAGGACCTGGTGAACGCCGTCACCGACCCGCAGATCGCCCCGCTGCTCCCGCGCCCGCTCGGCCGCACCGTCGCCGAGGCCCGCGTCCGGGTCCGCTCCCGCGCCCTCTGGCGCCCGGCCTACCACCAGTCGGCCGGCTACTTCGGCCGCGAACGGGCGGAGGAGCCGCTGCGCGCCCTGGTCGAGCGGCCGACCGAGGCGGTCGTCCGCCTGCACGCCACCGGCGGCGCCGGGAAGTCCATGCTGCTGCGCTGGTTCATGGCCCGGTACTGCCAGGACCGGGCCATCCCGGTGCCCTGCGCCTACCTGGACTTGGACCGCTGCGATCCGGTCGTGGCCGCCGGCCAACCGTGGCTGCTCCTGCTGGAGGCCGCCGCGCAGTTGAACGAGCAGCTGCCGGACGCGCCGTTCGAGGAACTCCTCGCCGAGCACGGGGAATGCCTCTCCCTGCTTCTGGGCAAGCGCGACCGGGCCTCCGGTCCGGCGCTCACCGTCCAACGGGGCCGAGCGGTCCGGCGGCGCTTCGGCGCCGTCCTGGAGGAATCCCTCCAACGCCGGGGCACGTCGGCGATCCTGGTCCTGGACACCCTGGAGGAGCTGCTGCTCCGGGACGGCGCACCGCTGCGGGAACTCACCGCCATGCTCGACGAACTCGTCGAAGCGCCCGGGGTGCGGATCGTCCTCTCCGGCCGGTACGACCTGGCCGAGGCCGTGCCGGTGCGAGCGCGCGCGGTACGGCTCGAACCCTTCGGCCGGGAGGAGGCCGACGCCTACCTGCGCGAGGTCCGCGCGATCGCGGACCCGGAACTGCGCCGGGCGATCACCGAGAGCAGCGACGGCCTGCCCTACACCCTCGCCCTCTTCGCCGACCTGGCCGGCGACCTCACCGCCGAACAGATCCGCTCCGCTTCCGGCCCCGGACTCCTCTACGCCATCGACCGCGTCCTCGAACGCGTCCACGACGACCGGATCCGCTGGCTGCTCCGCTACGGGGTGATCCCGCGACGGCTGACCCTGCGCGTCGTCGAGGACGTGATGCTCCCGCACCTGCGCTCGGCCATCCGGGGCCGGAGCACGGACGACGACCCCAGCCGCGACGAGCGTCCCGTCGTGCGGTTCCCGATCTTCCTCCAGGCCGACCCGGGCTTCACCGACGACGCGGCCGAACTCCCCGACCTCTGGGCCGCCCTGACCCGATACGCCGGTGACGCCCTCTGGGTCGACCGAGACCCGGCCGACCCGGAAGCGCTGGTCCTGGACCCGATGGTCCGCGAGCCGCTGCGCACGCTGCTCGCCGACCACCCGGTGTCGCGCCTGCTCCACCGCGACCTCGCCGAGCACTTCGCGCGGCGAGCGGAGGAGGACCAGGAGCGGTGGGTCGAGTGGAGGGTGGAGGAGTTCTACCACCGGTTCACGGCGGACCCGGAGGAGGGCGAAGAGGCGTGGGCGCGGCTGCTCGGGCGGCCGGGGCCGGGCACTCCGGAAGTCCGGCCGGCCCTGGTGGTCGAAAGGGTGACAGTACTCGAACTGTCGGGTGAAGTGACTCTGCCCCCTCATGCCCGGGTCCGCGCACGACTGATGATCTGCCGGTCCTATCTGGAGATCCCGGAAGTACAGGAGGAACTGCTCGCTGATCTGGGCGCAGCGCGCTCCTTGCTGGACGGGGCGCCGGACCCGGAGCTCGGCTGCTCGGTCGAGCTGGCCGCCGCCGCCGTACTCATCGAGCTCGGCCGCCTGTCCGAGGCGAAGGACAGTCTGGACAGTGCCGCGCGGAACCTGGACTCCGTCACCACCGAGTCCGTCGCCGAACACCACCGCCTGACCGGCGCCGTCTCCCTGGCGCGGGGCCGGGTCGGCGAGGCCCAGTACGCCTTCGAACAGGCCGACCGGCTGCTCCGGCCCGGGGGCGGACCACCCGCGCCCGAGACGCTCGCCGACGTGACGCGCCTGCTGGACGCCGGATTCGTCGGCCACGCGGCCCGCTGGCTGCCCCGGCTGGGCACCGCGAGCGCGCCCGAACTCCACCTGCGGCTGCTGCTCGCCGTCGGCCGCCCGAGCGAGGCGCTCGACGCGTACGCGGAGCTCGCCCGCAGCCGCCTGAGCCGGCCGACCGACCTGGCGGCGCTCGCGGCGCTTCGGCTGCACCGGCCGAACCACGTGCTGGTGCTCACCGACTCGCCGGCGGCCGTCCCGGTCGCCCGGCCCGGCGAGGCCCGGTGCCTGCTGGTCCGCGCCGAGGCGCTCATCCGGCTCCGGGCGCCACGGGCCGAGGTAGCCCAGTTGGTCCGGCTCGTGGAGGAGGCGGACCTGCCGGAACCCGAGCTGATCCCGCTCCTGGCGCGGGGCGCCCGGCTGCTCCGTGCGGCCGGCGGGCGCCATTCGGAAGCCGTGGACATGATGGCCCGCGTGGTGCGGATGACGGATCCCGGGCCGGCCGAGCCCGCGACCCCCACCGTGCCGCTCCCGGTCCTCGCCGACCTGATGTGGTGGCCCGATGTGCCCTCGTGGGTGATGAGCCACGTCCTGAACGCCTGGCGCGCGTCCGCGCCGCCACCGAACCGGGTGCTCTGGCTGCTCGGCGGGCTCGCCTTCGCGGACCCGGCCGAGGACGAGGCGCTGACCGGCGAGATGATCGACGCGCTCGGTCCGCTGGGGCTGCCGCAGGCCCGCCTCGTCGCCCTGGAGCGGCTGCGCGAACTGACCCGGCCGCTCCAGGTGTCCCTGGAGACCGCCGCCCGGCTGACCGACCTGTGCACCCCGGACCTGGAGTGGACCGAGAGCCCCGACGCGGCCGCCCTCGGGCTGACCTACGCCGAGCTGCTCCGCCTGCTCGGCCGCACCTGGCAGGCGCGCGACCTCGTCCGCTCCTGCATCGCGGTGCTCACCCGGACGGAGGGTGCGGCGTGGTTGCTCCACCTCGACCGTCCGGCACCCACGCACCGGCCGGGCGAGCCACTGCCGCCCCGGCTGGCCGATGAACTGGCCCGGCAGTACGCGCGGGTCCCGGAGGCGGCGGCGGCCGTGCTGGTCGAACAGGCCGTGGCGGCGTTCTGGGAGGGTTGGGACGAGGAGGGGTGGACCTTGTCGGTCCGGGCCCGGTCGTTGGTGGAGCTCCGCCCGACCAGCCTCACCAAGGCCCGTGCCATGGCTGTGGCGGCGATGGCGGAGAGTCGGACCGGACGGGGCCCGGACGAGGCCGGTACGCTGCTCCGGTACGCGCGGGAGCTGTACCGGGAGCTCGGTGTCGAGCCGGAGAGCTGGCTCCTCCCGACGACCGGCAGCGCGGTCGTGGTCGCCCCGGGGGGCCTGTGGCGGGAACACGTTCTCACGTTCTCCGGCGGCACCCGCTTCCCGCCGGTCCGTGCCCGGTTCCGGGTGCGGCTCCCCGACGGGTCCGAGCGTGCGAAGGTGGTGCCGCGCCGGGTGGCCGACTGGTTCCGCACCGTGGACGCCTTGCAGACCGTGCTCTCCGCATCCGACGCGGAATGGGTGGCGGAGGTCGGCCCGGTGCTGGCCGTGGTGCCCGGCGACAGCACCGATCTGCGGGTGGAGTCATCCGCCGATCACCGGGTGCTGGCAGCCGCGCCGTTGGAGGCGGCACTCGCCACTGACGGGAAGTTGGCACTCGGTCCCGAACGGCGGCACGTCTACCGGGGGTTGTCCGAACGTCAGGGTGAGGCGGTGGGCCTCGGACGATTGCAGAGCCTGCGCGACCACCATCCGGGCGACAGCCGGGCGACGGACCTCCGCTCGTTCGTCGAGGACCTCTGGCTGGGCGCTCCCGCACCGGTCCGAGTCGCCGTGCTGGCGCGCAACCGCTCCGCCGGGGACTCGGAACACACCGGTGGGCGGTCCTCGATGCCGCACGTCCTCCCGCTCTACCAGGTGAGCCGCGCCGCGCACCTGGTGGACCCGACGCGCGGCGACGCCGCCCGCGCCACACGTGGGCCGCAACTCATCCACCTCCAGGGAGAGTTCCGCGAGTCCTCGGGCCGGATCCGGGCGCAGTGGGACGCCCGGGGCGCGAGCGACGCGGCCGGGCTCGGCGAGTACCTGGGGCGGCGCCGCGGCCCCAACCCCGTCCTCGTCCTGGAGGCGACGCACCCCGGCTCGCACCACGAGGCCGTGCGGCAGCTGCTGCTGCGCAACCTGTTCGCCGCCGAGGTGCTCGCGCGCGGCGACTTCTCGGCGGTCCTGGCCATCGGCCCGTTCCTGCGGCCCGGCGCGGAGAGTGAGCGCGCCCGCCGGAAGTTCGTCGAACAGCTCCTCACCGGGACGCGTCCGGCGGACGCCGTCCAGGAGCTGACCCGGGCGCTGCTGCGTCATCCCGGCCCGCCGACCATCGCGCTCCCCGCGCTGTTCAGCGTGCTCCCGCCGGACCTCCTCGCCCCACTCTGGACCGACCTGTGACCCCCGTTGTCCCGAAGGCCGTCACCCGCCGCCGAGCCGCCCTCCGGGCGCGGGTCGACGGGCTGGCCGCCGACCTCGACCACTGGCTCGCCCTCACCGCCGACACCGACGCGCCCTTCCCTCAGCACCACACCCAGGTCTGCGCCCTGGACGCCGCGCTCCGCCCGCTGCTGGCCCGGGTCCGAGAGGGCGAGCCGGAGCGGTCCGACGTCGAGCTGAGCCTGCTCCAGGAGGTGTGGTGCCGGCTGCGGGACGCGCTCGCGCAGCGCCACGACGAATCGGTGGCCGACTTCCTCCTGCTGGCCGACGACTTCGCCTGGTCCTGCCACCTGCCCGCCCTCACCGCCGCCCGGACGGTCGAGGGCGGCGACCCGCCTCCGGTGGAGCCGCCGCTGGTCCACCTCACCGCGCACGCCGTGCCGTTCGCGCTGCCGCGGCTGATGGGCGACGGGCGGCGGGCGCGGGTCGGCGAGCTGCTCAGGGCGCTGCCCGTGCCGCTGGTCGGCCTGCCGTTCGTGCAGTCCCGGCACCTGCCGGAGGCCGTCCTCACCGCCCACGAGGTGGGCCACTGCGTGCTCGACGCGTTCGGGCTCGCGGGCGAGTTGAGCGCGCTGCTGCAGCGGACCACCGAGGGCGCCGACTGGTGGACGGACCGGCTGCCGGAGGTGTTCGCCGACCTGTACGGGACGCTGTGCGGCGGCTCCGGTTTCGCCTTCACCCTCGCCGAGTTCGTGGCCCTGACGCCGGACGGCCCGCCCAGCCCCCGCTACCCGGTGCCCCGGGTCCGGGTGGCGCTGGTCGCGGACACCCTGGCGGAGGCGGGTCACCCGGACGCCGCCGCCGAGCTGCGCGCCGACTGGGCCGGGAACCCCGGCCGCGAATCCGCGCCCGAGGGGCTGCGCCCCACCGTGCACACCCTGCTGACGGCCCGCCTGAAGGCCCTCGGCGGTGCCACCCTGCTCGGTCTCCGTCCGGCGGCGGCCGCCGACGCCGACCTGCGCGCGACGGCCTCGGCGCTGCTGCGGCGCGCCCCGCTCCCGGCGGGCGTCACCCCGTCCGCCGGCCTGCTGGTCCCGGCCGCCGCGTTCGCCTTCCACAGCAACCCCGAGCGCTACACCACCGTGGCCAGCGCCCTCACCGAGCGCGTCCACGAGCGGGCCGCCGCGCACCGCACCCGCGGCCTCCGCGGCACCGTCGCGGACCGTCCCGCCGACACCCCCGAGGCTCAGGGCGCCCGCGCCGCCGGCCGCCTCACCAGCCTTCTCGACGGCTGGTGAGGAGGGTGGAGAGCCCCTACGCCTCGAACAGCGTCTCCTCCTGCGGGCGGCCGGGCGCGGGATCGAGGACCGCGCGTATGCGGTCGACGTCCGCCCGCCAGAGCGGGCCGTCCTCGGTCTCGTCCCAGAGCTCGGCGAGTTCGGAGTCCTCGGCGAGGACCCGGTCGAGCGCGTCGACCGCGAGCCCCCGGAGGTCGGGCGAGAAGACCGGCAGGGACTGCTCGGGTCCGTAGGGAGGTTCGACGGGTGCGCCGCCGGGGTACTGGGCGGCGATGCGCGCCGCGGCGGCGACGGCTTCGGCCCCGTAGTCGGCGTCGAGGTCGTCGCGGCTCTGCGCGGCACGGAGCAGTGTGCTCCGGACGAGGCTCTCGCGCTCGTCCGGCGCCGTCTCGTCCAGCGCGTTGGCGAAGTCCGCGGCCGTGTCGTTCTCGAAGGGGCCGATGTCCCAGGTGCCCATGGTGCTCTCCTCGCAGGTCCGTCCCCGGATCCTCGCACCCGCCACTGACAACGGCCGCGGGGCGTCCCGCCGATGCGGCACGGAGGTCAGGCGGGCGGCCCGGGCTCGCCGGTGATGTCGGCCATCACCTCGTTGTACCGCTGGAAGAAGCGCGGACCGGGGTCGGCGTCCGCTCGGTCGGTGCGGCGGAGGTGCCGCCAGCAGGCGGCGGTGAGGGCGCGGGCCTCGGTGCCGGGCCAGGGCCGGGGGAGGAGCTCCGGAGGGAGCAATGGGTCGAGGGCGGTGGCGCGGGTGAACTCGGCGGCCAGTTCCAGGGCGATGGCGAGGTGTTCGGTCCGCGTCGCCGAGGCGGTGGCGGTGGCGGTCACCGGGGCGGTGGCGGTCAGGCGGGTGAGGCGGTCGGCGGCGAGGGCTGCCAGGCGGCGGTGGCCGTCGGCGAGTTCGTCGAGGGGCCAGAGCCGGCGGGCCAGCGCGCGCGGCTCGGTCTCGCCGGCGATGCGCAGATCGGTGCTGGTGAGCAGGGTGACGCCGTCGCCGACGCCGAGCCGTTCGACCTCGGCCTCGACATAGGGCTCCCAGGCGTTGGCGCTGACGTAGACGCCGCCCTGGACGGCGGCGCCGCCGAGCCGGACCAGGGTTTCGCGGAGGGTGTCGCGGGCGGTGCGGGCGGATTCGGGGACAGCGAAGGCGGCGAGGTGCCAGCGGCCGTCCCAGGGGGCGAGGCCGGCGTCCTGGGCGTACATGTGGCGGACGAACTCGACCTCGGGCTCGGCGGAGCGCCGGGCCTGTTCGGTCTCCCGCAGGACGGCGCGGCGGCCGCGGCCCTCCTGGACGAGCAGGCCGTCGGCGGCCATCCGCTTGATGCAGAGGCGGACCTGCTGGTCGGTCATGCCGAGGGCGCCGGCGACCGCGTACAGCTCGCCGGCGTCGATGGTGCCGTCGGCCCGGACCATGCCCTCGACCAGGGTCCGGGTGGGGACCTCGACCCGTCCTTCCTCGGTCATCGCTGCCGCTCCTCTCCGGTTCCCGCGTGGACGCGCGGATGTCCTCCGGTGAGTCTAGTACGCTCAAAACTATCGAATATGAAACGAGAGTTTCTAGAACGATAGAAAAGCTGGGGGATGACATGGCAGTGAAGGTGGCCCCGGTGGCGGGCCGAGAGTGACGGTTGGGGCGGTTGGTTCGACTCCGATGGTTCGGATGATGACCGGATGACCGGTTTTGAACACTTGGTGACAATCCCGGTCATCCCCTGACGCTCCGTCAAGCGGGCTTCTACGCTTCGGGCGCCCGTCGGCATCCCGTCCGAGGTCGACGGGCGCGCGCCGGACACCGGCCCCCGGTGCGGCGCGCAGAGCCCCGAGACGACGATCCCCGACCCGACGATCCCCGGAGACCCCACCGTGAGACAACGCCCGACCCAGCGCCGGTTCTGGACGGCCGCGGCCGCCACCGGCGCGGCCACGGCCGCCCTGCTCGCCCAGCCCGGCACCGCCGGCGCCGCCCCCGCAGCCGCCGCCGCGCCGCCGCCCACCGTGACGGCCACCGTCCCGGTCGCGCCCTACCCGGCGGGCGTCGCGCTCTCCCCGGACGGCGGACGCGGCTACGTGACCAGCCAGGGCAGCGGCACGGTCACCGTCCTGTCCACCGCCACCGGAGCGGTGACCGGCACCTTCACCGCCGGCAGCGGCTCCTACGCCGTCGCCTTCGCCCCGGACGGGGGCCGCGCCTACCTCACCCACCACCTCGACGGCACGCTCAGCGTGGTGGACACGGCGAGCGACACGGTGACCGCCACCGTCCCGGTCGGCGCCGGGGCCTTCGGGGTGGCGGTCGCCCCCGGCGGCGCCCGGGCGTACGTGACCAACGCGGGCGCCGGGACGGTCAGCGTCGTGGACACCGCCAGCGGCACCGTCACCGCGACCGTCCCGGTCGGCGCCGAGCCGCACGGGGTGGCCGTCGCCCCGGACGGCGCGCACGTCTACGTCGCCGCCTCCGGCGACCAGCGGGTCGACGTCATCGACACCGCCACCGACACCGTGAGCGCCTCGGTCCCGGTCGGCCACGGCGTCTTCGGCCTGGCCCTCGCCCCCGACGGCTCCCGGCTGTGGACCGCCAACGGCGGCGACTCCACGGTCAGCGCCGTGTCCACCGCCACCCTGGCCGTGACGGCCACCGTGCAGGTCGGCGCCAATCCGTACGCGGTCGCCGTCGCCCCGGACGGCCGGACGGTGTACGCCAGCAACTACGCCGACGACACGCTCAGCGTGCTGGACGCCGCGAGCGGCACCGTCACCGCCACCGTCCCGGTCGGGGCGAGCCCGTTCACCCTGGCGCTCGCGCCCGACGGCCGACGCGGCTACCTGGCCGACTTCGACGCCGCCGCGGTGAGCGTCCTCGGGTTCCCGTTGCCGGTGCCGGTGGTCACCGGGATCAGCCCGGCGAGCGGGCCGCAGGCCGGCGGCACGGTCGTGACCGTCACCGGCACCGACCTGGCCGGGGCGACAGCCGTCGGCTTCGGCGCGGCCGGCAATGCCACCGCCTTCTCCTGCACCGCGACCGCCTGCACCGCCACCGCGCCGGCCGCGGCCGCCGCCGGCGCGGTGGACGTCCGGGTCACCACGCCCGGCGGCACCAGCGCGGCCGTGGCCGCCGACCGCTTCGAGTACACCGCGCCCACCGCCGACCTCGCCGTGACGCTCACGGCCACGCCGGTGACCGGGCTGCTCGGCGGGCGGGTGGACTACACGCTGACCCTCGCCAACCAGGGCCCCGCCCCGGTGACCGCCGCCACCGTGACGGCCGGCCTGCCGAGCGGGCTCGGTGCGTACAGCTCGGACTGCGCCGTCGCCTCCGGCCGGCTGACCTGCACGCTCGCCCAGCCGCTGGCCGTGGGCGCGAGCACCACCCGGCACTTCACCGTGCAGGTCGGCCTGCTCAACCTCGGCCGGACCTTCACCGTCACCGCCGCCCGCACCGGCGGCACGCCGGTCGACGCCGTGCCCGCCAACGACTCGGCGAGCCGGACCTGCCGGACCACCCTCGCGCTGATCAGCTGCGACTGAGTCCGGGCGGCCAAGCTCGACGGGCCCGCACCTTCCGTCCCCGGACGGAAG
>NZ_JBFBDO010000141.1:0-16401 GCF_040683335.1 Kitasatospora sp. NPDC093806 | reverse complement strand
TTTTCCACTCCGTTTTCCGGAGCTTCACTCAACCGACTCGGCTTTCCGCTTGCCCCCGCTCTCTCGCGGCGACTCCGGAACTGTACGGGGACCGGCGGGCCACATGCAAATCGTCCCGCCCTGCGGCGGCAGGGCGGGACGATCGGCGGTCAGGGGCGCGTCAGACGCGGCCCATCTCCTCGGCGATGGCCGCCGCGAAGGCGTCGATGTCGGCCTCCGTGGTGTCGTACGAACACATCCAGCGGACCTCGCCGGTGTGCTCGTTCCAGAAGTAGAAGCGGTAGCGCTTCTGCAGCCGCTCGCTCACCTCGCGCGGGAGGATCGCGAAGACCGCGTTCGCCTGGACCGGGCGGACGATCGTCACACCGTCGATACCCCGGACGGCAGCCTCCAGGCGGCTGGCCATCGCGTTGGCGTGGCCGGCGTTGCGGAGGTAGAGGTCACCGGAGAGCAGTGCCTCGAACTGGACCGAGACGAAGCGCATCTTCGACGCGAGCTGCATCGAGGTCTTGCGCAGGAACTTGATGTTCCGGACCTTCTCGGGGTTGAGCACGACCACGCACTCACCGAAGAGCAGGCCGTTCTTCGTGCCGCCGAAGGACAGCACGTCGACGCCCACGTCCGTGGTGAAGGCGCGCAGCGGGACGCCGAGCGAGGCGGCCGCGTTGGCGATGCGGGAGCCGTCCACGTGGACCAGCATGCCCAGCTGGTGCGCGTGGTCGACGATCGCCCGGATCTCCTCGACGGTGTAGAGGGTGCCGAGCTCGGTGCTCTGGGTGATCGAGACCGCGAGCGGCTGCGCGCGGTGCTCGTCGCCGTAGCCCCAGGCCTGCTGGTCGATGAGCTCGGGGGTGAGCTTGCCGTCCGGGGTGGGGACGGTGAGCAGCTTGATGCCGCCCATCTTCTCCGGCGCGCCGCCCTCGTCCACGTTGATGTGGGCGGAGTCGGCGGCGATCACGGCGCCCCAGCGCGGGAGCAGGGCCTGCAGGGCGACGACGTTGGCGCCGGTCCCGTTGAACACGGGGTACGCCTCGGCCTGGTCGCCGAAGTGGCGGCGGAAGACGTCCTGCAGGTGGGTGGTGTAGTCGTCCTCGCCGTAGGCGACCTGGTGGCCGCCGTTGGCGAGGGCTATGGCGGCGAGGATCTCGGGGTGCACGCCGGCGTAGTTGTCGCTGGCGAAGCCGCGGACGGCGGGGTCGTGCCGCCGTTCCGCGTCCGTGCGGCCGGCGAGGTCGGTCATCGGGCTGTCAGCCACAGGTGCTGTCCGTTCAGTTCTTCTGCGGGGCGGTCCCAGAGGCCCGCCAGGTGGGCGGCGAGGTCGGCGGTGTCGGTGAAGCCGGCGAACTTCGCCTCCGGCTTCTCGGCCCGCATCTCGGGACTGACCAACGCCTTGATCACCAGGATCGCAGCTGCGGCGGTGGGCTTGCCGTCCTCGGCGGTGGTCTCCTTGCGGAAGGAGTCCGCCATGGCGAGCGTCCAGGCCTCGGTGGCGGCCTTGGCGGCGGCGTAGGCGGCGCCGCCCGCGGTGGGCTTGTGCGCGGCGGCGGCCGAGATCATGGCGTAGCGGCCGGCCTCGCTGCGGACCAGGGCGGGCTGGAACGCCAGCGAGGTGTGCTGGAGGGTCCGCACGACGGTGTCGTGCAGGAAGTCCCAGTCGTCGATCCGGCTGTCGAAGAAGGTCTTGCTGCCGCGCCAGCCGCCGACGAGGTGGAACACGCCGTCGACGTGCCCGTGCTCGGCCTCCAGGTGGTCGGCCCAGTCGTGCACCTCCTGCGGGTCGAGGAGGTCGATGACCTGGCCGCTGACCTTCGCTCCGCGCACGGCGATGCGGACGGAGTCGAGGGCGGACTCCAGGCGCTGGGCGTCGATGTCGGCGCCGACGACGGTCGCGCCGTCGGCGGCGAGGCGGCGCAGCACGGCCTGGCCGGCCGGGCCGCTGGCTCCGGCGACGGCGATGACCTTGCCGGTGAGCGGTCCCTTGGGTGCGGTGGTCACGCGGCGACCTCCTGCAGGCCGGCGCCGGTGATGCCGGTGGTGGAGGCGATGACGCCGCTGAGCTTCTTGGAGAGGGCCTCGTAGAACATGCTCAGCGGGAACTCGTCGGGGAGCACGGCGTCGCACAGGGCCTTGTTGAGGGCCTTGCCGTCGGTGGTGTCGAACGGGAGCGCCTCGGTGCCCTTGGCCCAGGTGGAGGCGGGGTGCGGGGTGAGGTAGCGGGAGACCAGCTCGTAGGCGGCGATCCAGTGGGCCGGCTTGGGCCGGTCGATGCCGTCGCGGTACAGGGTCTCGATCTCGGCGCAGAGCGCGTTGGTGACCTGCGGGGCCCGCTCCCAGTCGATGCTGAGGCGGTTGTCGCGCCAACGCAGCGCGTCGTGCTTGTGCAGGTAGGCGAAGAGCAGCTGGCCGCCCATGCCGTCGTAGTTGCGCACGCGGTCGCCGCTGACCGGGAAGCGGAAGAGGCGGTCGAAGAGGATCGCGTACTGGACGTCGCGGGCGTGCTCGTTGCCCTCGGTCTCCAGCTGCACCGCCTCCTTGAAGGTGGTGAGGTCGCAGCGGAGCTCCTCCAGGCCGTACATCCAGAACGGGCTGCGCTGCTTGATCATGAAGGGGTCGAACGGCAGGTCGCCGTGGCTGTGGGTCCGGTCGTGGATGAGGTCCCAGAGCACGAAGGTCTGCTGCGAGCGCTCCTGGTCCTGCAGCAGGCTCGCGGCGTCGGCGGGGATCTCCAGGCCGAGCTGCTCGACGGCGTTGGTGGTGACGACGCGGAAGCGGGCGGCCTCGCGGTCACAGAAGATGCCGCCCCAGGTGAAACGTTCCGGCGCCTTGCGCACGGCCACGGTCTCGGGGAAGAGGACGGCGGAGTTGGTGTCGTAGCCGGCCGTGAAGTCGGTGAAGGTGATCGGCACGAACATCGGGTTGTCGAAGCGGGTCCGCTCCAGCTCGGCGAGCCACTCGGGCCAGACGACGTTCAGCAGGACGGCTTCCAGGTTGCGGTCCGGGTTGCCGTTCTGGGTGTACATCGGGAAGACCACCAGGTGCTGGAGGCCGTCCTCGCGCTGCTCGGCGGGCTGGAAGGCGAGCAGCGAGTCCAGGAAGTCGGGCTCGCGGTAGCCGGTGTCGGCCCACTTGGCGAGGTCCGCGTCGACGGCGGCCAGGTAGGCGGCGTCGTGCGGGAAGAGCGGGGCGAGCTCCGCGACGGCGGCGCGCACGGTCTCGACCAGCGGGTCGACCGTCTGGCGCTGGACGGCGGACAGGTCGATGGAGCCGTCCTTGGACTGCAGGGGGCGCAGGGCCTCGACGGCATCCTTCAGACGCAGCCAGGCCGGGTGGCCGGCGAGGTTCTGAACCGGGGCGTCGGACGCCACGGTCAGCCTTGGCGAAAGATTCTGCATCGGGGACTCACTTCGACAGGAGGGTTTTCAACGAGACCACCATACGTACGAAAGGTTCTTCTGTTCAAGGGCCCACTCGGCGGCGGATCTCCGGTGACCGGCGGTGCGGGCCGCATGTCCTCCGTGTGAACAGGTGCCGGGATCTTCCGGACAGGGCCGGACGAACCCCGGTAAGCCGACCATGCCGCGCGTGTTCCGGGGGCGCCACCGGGGGAGGTTCCCCATCCGACCGGTCCCGCCCGTCCCTCCCCAGCAGCACCGAGGAGCACCGCCATGCCCATCCTCCCCCGCACACCCGCCGCCGTCCTCCTGCTCGCCGGCGCCGTCCTGGCCGCCGGCACCGCCTGCGCGCCGCAGGACTCCTCCCCCGTGGCGGCCAGCTCGTCGGCCGGCTGCGCGCCCGGCGCGCTGGCGACCCGGACGGCGGGGACGCTGACCGTCGGCACCGACAAGCCCGCGTACGAGCCGTGGTTCTCCGAGGACCGGCCGGAGAACGGCAAGGGCTTCGAGTCGGCGGTGGCGTACGCGGTCGCGGAGCGGCTGGGCTACCCCAAGGAGAAGGTGGCCTGGGTGGTCGCGCCGTTCGGCAAGGCGACCGCGCCCGGCCCCAAGGACTTCGACTTCGACGTCAACCAGGTGTCGATCAGCGCCGAGCGCCGGCAGGCCGTGGACTTCTCCTCCGGCTACTACGACGTCCGGCAGGCGGTGATCGCGCTGAAGAGCTCCAAGGCGGCGTCGGCCAGGAGCCTCGCCGACCTCAAGGGCGTCAAGCTGGGCGCGCAGGTCGGCACCACCAGCCTGAACGCGGTCACCGACACCATCCGGCCGACCGTCCAGCCCGCCGTCTTCGACTCCAACGACCTCGCCAAGGCCGCGCTGAGGAACGGTCAGGTCGAGGCGCTGGTGGTGGACCTGCCGACCGCCTTCTACATCACCGGCGCCGAGGTGACCGAGGCTCAGGTCGTCGGCCAGCTGTCGGGACCGGCGCAGGGCGAGCAGTTCGGGCTGGTGCTGGACAAGGGCTCGAAGCTGACCGGCTGCGTCTCCGCCGCGGTGGACGCGCTGCGCGCCGACGGCACGCTCGCGAAGCTGGAGCAGCGGTGGCTCTCCGACGCCGTCTCGGCCCCCGTCCTCACGTGAGCACCGGTGAGGCGGAGGCGGCCGGCCCGGTCCTCGGCAAGGCGCTCCCGGACGGCTACCGGCCGTCGGCGCGGCGGCTCGCCCACGAGGCCTACCGGCGCCGCCGGGCCCGCCGCTCGGCGCTGATCGCCGGGGTCTCGACCCTGGTGACGGCGGTCGCGCTGGTGGCGCTGGTGGTCGGGTCGCCGGGCTGGCCGGCCGTGCGGCGCTCCTTCCTGAACGCCGAGTACGCCCGCCAGGCGCTGCCCGAGGTGCTCAAGGGGCTGCGGATCAACCTGGAGCTGATGGCCGTCTGCGGGGTGCTGATCCTGGTGTTCGGCCTGCTGCTGGCGGTGCTCCGGACGCTGCGCGGGCCGGTGTTCCTGCCGGTGCGGCTGCTGGCCACGGCCTACGTGGACTTCTTCCTCGGCCTGCCGATGATCATCTGCCTGCTGGTGATGATCACCGGCGTGCCGGCGCTGCGGCTGACCGGCGTCACCACCGATCCGCTCTGGCTGGGCGGCGCGGCGCTGGTGCTGACGTACTCGGCCTACGTGTCCGAGGTGTTCCGGGCCGGGATCGAGTCGGTGCACCCGAGCCAGCGGGCCGCCGCCCGGTCGCTGGGCCTGTCGGCCGCCCAGGCGATGCGCCACGTGGTGCTGCCGCAGGCGGTCCGCCGGGTGGTGCCGCCGCTGCTCAACAACCTGGTCAGCCTGCAGAAGGACACCGGTCTGGTGTCGATCGGCGGGGTGATCGACGCGGTGTACGCGGCGAAGATCATCAACGGGCGCTCGTTCAACTCCACCCCGTACCTGGTGGCGGCGCTGGTCTTCGTGGTCCTGACCATCCCGCTCACCCGGTTCACCGGCTGGCTGACCGCCCGGATGAACCGCCGTCAACACGAAGGGGGGCCGTCGTGACCGACAGCGGCGGGGCCATCGGCCCGGTGCTGCGGCTGGAGGCCGTGCGCAAGACCTTCGGCGCCGGCCAGGTGGTGCTGCGGGACGTGCACCTCACGGTGCCCGAGCACTCGGTGACGGCGCTGATCGGGGCCTCCGGCTCCGGCAAGTCGACGCTGCTGCGGTGCGTCAACCTGCTGGAGCGGATCGACGACGGCGCGGTGTTCCTGGACGGCGCGGAGATCACCGACCCGCGGGTCGACGAGGACGCCGTCCGGCGGCGGATCGGCGTGGTGTTCCAGGCGTACAACCTGTTCCCGCACCTGACGGTGCTGGAGAACGTCACGCTCGCCCCGCGCCGGGTGCACGGCGTGCCCCGGGCCGAGGCGGAGGCGCGGGCGCTGGAACTGCTGGACCGGCTCGGGCTCGCCGCGAAGGCGCGCGCCTACCCGGACCGGCTCTCCGGCGGGCAGCAGCAGCGGGTCGCCATCGTCCGCGCGCTGGCCACCGGCCCCCGGCTGCTGCTGCTCGACGAGATCACCGCGGCGCTCGACCCGGAGCTGGTCGGCGAGGTGCTGGCGGTGGTGCGCGACCTGAAGGAGCAAGGCATGACGATGCTGCTCGCCACCCACGAGATGGGGTTCGCCCGCGAGGTCGCCGACGAGGTCTGCTTCCTGGACGGCGGGGTGGTGCTCGAACAGGGGCCGCCGGAGCAGGTGTTCGGGGCGCCCCGACAGGAGCGGACCCGCCGCTTCCTGAGCCGGGTGATCGCCTCCGGCCGGCTCGCCCCTTGACCCGGCTCACCCCTTGACCCGGCGCCCACCGGAGGGCGGCACTCCGGTGGGCACCACCGCGCGCCCCCGTACGCGCCCTGCTGCGGGCGGCGCCCAGCCGTGATCGTTGACGGGACGCCCGTCCGCGCCGCCCGGGAGGCCGCCGTTGCACGGTCCAGCCCTGGTCAGCTGGCTGCTGGCCGCCCTCACCGCGGCCTCCGGCGGCTACTGCCTCACCCGGCTGCGCCACGGCGCGTGCGGACCGTCCGACCCCTCGGACCCGGCGCACCGGCGGCACGCCCGCGAGTCCGACCTCGCCGAGGGGCTGATGGGCTTCGGGATGGCGGCGATGGCCCTGACCGGGACGGCCGTGCCGGGCACCGTCTGGGCCTGGGTGTACGGTCCGCCCGCCGTACTCCTGCTGCTCGCGGCCGCCCGCCGCCCGGCCCGCCGGGCGCACCGGCTGCACCACGCGGTCGGCGCGCTGGCGATGACCTACATGGCACTGGCGATGACGGCCGTCCCCGGCCACCCGGCCCACCACGCCCCGGCGACCGGCTCACCGGCGCTGACCGGCGCCCTGCTCGCCTACTTCGGCGGGTACGCGCTCTGGTCCGGCACCCGCCTCCTGACCACCCCCGGCGGCGGCGCGCCGATGATCGCGACGGCCCTGCCCCGGGCCTGCCGACTGGCCATGGGCATCGGAATGTTCGCCATGCTCCTGACCATGTGACCCGGCCGCCCGCCACCCCCGCCCGGCACCCCGCCCACCACCGGCCGTGGCGTTGGTCACTGGCGCCCCGAAAGCCGTTCCACCCCGCCACCCCAGCGCATAGGTTGACCGGAAGCGCGCTTGTCGCGCTCCGTGCGTCCTCGGGGAGCCCATGCCATGACGGCCCTGCTCGGCCTGCTGCTGCTCGGACTGCTGTTCGCCACCGTCGCGCCGCGGCTGCTGGCGCGGGCGCGGTGGGTGGAGCGGGAACCGGTGCTGGCGCTGCTGGTCTGGCAGTGCCTGGTGGTGGCGGTGCTGCTGTGCTGCGCGTTGAGTCTGGTGCTGGCGGCGATGGCGGCGCTGCCCGAGTTGCGGGCGCTGCTGTTCTCGAACGCGCCGAACGGCGTGGAGGCGGCGTACGGGCTGCACAACGCCGAGGGGTGGGGCCGGCTGTGGGCGGCGGTGCTGGCGGCGGGCGGGGTGCAGACGGTGTTCGCGCTGACCCGTGAGGTCCGGTCGGCGAAGGCGCTGCGGGACCGTCGGCACGCCCAACTGGCCGAGCTGTCACCCGGGTTGCCGGAGTCGATCGAACCCGGTTCGGGGGCGGGCGCCCGGCAGCGGCGGGAGCGGCTGGTGGTGCTGGAGAACGTCCGGCCGGAGGCGTGGTCGCTGCCCGGGCCCAACTCCCGGCTGGTGGTGACCACCGGGGCGATGCGGCAGCTGACCGACCGGGAGCTGGCGGCGGTGCTCAGCCATGAGCGCGGGCACGTCCGGGCCCGGCACCACTGGCTGGCGCAGGGCGCCGAGGCGCTCGCCTCCGGGTTCCCCGGGGTGGGGGTGTTCAGCGCCTTCCGGGACCAGGTGGGCGAGTTGGTGGAGCTGGCGGCGGACGACCGGGCGGCGCGCCGGCACGGGCGGCACACCACGGCCCTGGCGCTGGCCGAACTCAACCTGGGGCGCGGGGTGTTCGGCGCCTGCCCGCCCGGGCAGGCGCAGTCCCCGAAGCGGGTGGACCGGCTGCTGGCCGGGCGGCCGCGGCTCTCCGTGCCGCACCGGCTCCGGCTGACCCTGGCCGCCCTGGCGGCGCCCGCCGCGGTCGTCCTGCTGGCCGCTGCGCCGGGTCTGCTGGCGCTGCGCTGAGCGAACGGGACGGGGCCGGTCAGTCGGTGAGCGGCCCGCAGACCCGCACCGGATCCTCGGCCAGGGTGAGCGAGAGCACCTCGCGGTGCAGCGGGCGGGCCTCCGTGTAGCGCCGGCGGCCCTCCTCGGTGAGCGAGACCTGGATGCCGCGCCGGTCGTCGGCGCACATCGCCCGGGTCACCAGCCCCGCCTTCTCCAGCCGGCCGATCAGCCGGGAGAGCGCGCTCTGGCTGAGGTGCACGGTGTCGCCGAGCTCCTGGACGCGCAGCGCGTGGCCGCCGCCCCGGCAGCCCTCGACGAGGCGTTCCAGCACCTCGAACTCGCTCATGCCCAGGCCGTGCTTCTCACCGAGTTCGCGGTCCAGCAGACAGGCCGTCTGGGCATGCCGAGCCAGCAGGTCGCGCCACTCGGCGACCAGACCTGCCTCCGCCGGGGAGTCGAGTTCAGCCACGCCGCCACGATATCACAGGCGGCGGCAACTTATGCGTTAACATCTTATTCACTTGCATTGGATGCACGTGCATGTAGCCTCTTGATCCATGACCACCGCGACCGTCACGACGACCGACGACTCATCACCCGGCGGGGCACACTGGACCCCCCGCCTCTGGGGCACGCTGATCGTGCTCTGCGCCGCGCTCTTCCTGGACGCCCTGGACGTCTCGATGGTGGGCATCGCCCTCCCCTCCATCGGGTCCGAACTCCACCTCTCCACCTCCACCCTGCAGTGGGTGGTCTCCGGCTACGTGCTCGGCTACGGCGGCCTGCTGCTGCTCGGCGGCCGCACCGCCGACCTGCTCGGCCGCCGCCGGGTCTTCCTGGTCGCGCTCGGCGTGTTCGCCGCCGCCTCGCTGCTCGGCGGGCTGGTCGACGACGGCGGCCTGCTGATCGCCGCCCGCTTCCTGAAGGGCGTCGCCGCCGCGTTCACCGCGCCGGCCGGCCTGTCGATCATCACCACCACGTTCCCGGAGGGCCCGTCCCGCAACCGGGCGCTGTCGATCTACACCACCTGCGGGGCCAGCGGCTTCTCGCTCGGCCTGGTGCTCAGCGGACTGCTCACCTCCGTCGGCTGGCGCTGGACCTTCCTGATGCCCGTCCCGATCGCGCTGCTCGCCCTGCTCTTCGCCGTCCGGCTGCTCCCCCGCCCGGTCGAGGAGAAGGCCGCCGGCCGCTACGACGTGCTGGGCGCGATCACCGGCACCACCGCCGTACTGCTGCTGGTCTTCACCGCGACCGAGGCGCAGGGCGCCGGCTGGCTGAGCCTGCGCACGCTCGGCTCGCTTGCGGTCGTCGTCCTGCTCGCCGCCGCCTTCCTGGTGGTCGAGAGCCGCACCGCGCACCCGCTGGTCCGGCTCGGCATCTTCCGCAACGGCGCGGTCGCCCGAGCCAACGTGATCGCCTTCACGATGGCCGGCGCGTACGGCGGCTTCCAGTTCGTGGTCACCCTCTACCTCCAGGACCTGCTCGGCTGGTCGGCGCTGGAGATGGCGCTAGGACTGCTCCCGGCCGGCGCCATGATCGCGCTCTCGGCGCCGTTCATGGGCCCGGTGGTGGACCGCTTCGGCACCGGCCGGCTGCTGCCGATCGGCCTGCTCGCCCTGGTCGCCGCGTTCGCCCTGTTCCTGCGGCTGGACGAGCACAGCTCCTACCCGGCCCTGGTGCTGCCCTCGATCGTGCTGCTCGGGGTCGGCTTCGCGCTCGCCTTCCCCTCGGTGAACATCGCCGCCACCGACGGGGTGGCCGACGAGGAGCAGGGGCTGGCCTCCGGGCTGGTGAACACCGGGATCCAGGTGGGCACCGCGGTCGTCCTGGCCGGCGCCACCGCGATCATCACCGCCGGGAACGGCGGCGGCACCAGCGCCCAGGCCCAGCTGGACGGCTACCGGCCGGCGCTGCTCTTCGTCACCGCGATCGCCCTGATCGGCCTGCTGATCGCCGCCACCGGCGCGGTGCTCGACCGGCGGAAGCGGTCAACTCCCCTCCCGGTCCCGGACTATGATTATCCGTCAGCGGGGACCCGCGGGGACCTGGCCGACCGGCGCGACGAGGTCCTCAGCAAGGGCTGAGCAACAGCAGAGGTTTCCCGGAGCCCGAGGCCGACCCCCGCCTCCGGGCAGGGCGCCGGCTCTACCAAACCCCCGTGTTGGTAGGGCCGGCGCCTCCGTACGAACCGAGCCTGACCGTCCGACCGAACGCCGGGAAACCCGGTTCGGCCGCCGGCGCCGCCAGTATATTGGCCGCCGGTCAACGATCGTACGGAGCAGACACGATGGCACCTCGCGGGGATTCGGTCAATGAGGAGATGCGCCGGCGTTCCCGGCGCCGCATCATGCGCGCCACGGTCGAGCTCGTCGACCAGCAGGGATACGCCGGCACCACGCTGACCGACATCGCCGAACGGGCCGGGCTCGCCCGGGGCCTGGTCTCGTACTACTTCGACGGCAAACGGCTGCTGATGCAGTCCGCCACCCACCGGCTGATCCACCAGGCGCTCTCCGCCGCGCTCGGCGGACTGGCCCCCGACGCGACCCCGGAGGACCGGCTGGCCCGGGCCATCGACACGGTGCTCGACGTGGCCCTGGCCCACCCCCGGGTGATGCGCGCGCACCTCGCGCTGATCCTCGACCCGGACACCGGCGCCTTCGTCCAGGACCCGGAGCAGCAGCGGCTCGGCACGCTCCTCCAGGAGCTGCTGGGCGACTGGGGCGCGCCCGACCCGGCGGCCGAGCACGCCGTGCTGCGCAGCGCGCTGATGGGCGGTTGCATAGGCGTGCTGCTGCCGGGGGTCGAGCTGTCGCTGGCGCCGATCCGGGCGGACCTGTTCCGCCGCTACGACCTGCCCTGGCACCTCGGCTGCCCGCCGCAGCCGCTGCCGCCGGAACGCGAACGGCCGCCGGCCCGCGACTGAACCGCGGGACCGGCGGCCGCCCCGGCGACCGGTGCTCCGGCGCACCGGCTCACCCGGCGTACCGGCAGGAGCCGCTCAGCGCTCCTTCAGGATCGAGGCCAGCAGGTCGATGGTGCGCTCGGGCGTGAGGCTGTCCACGCAGAGCCGCTCCATCACCTGGATGTAGGCGTCGACGTCGTCGCGCTTGTCGAGGTACAGCGCGCTGGTCAGCTGCTCCAGGTAGACCACGTCGGCGAGGTCCTGCTCGGGGAACCGCAGGATGGTGAACGCACCGGACTCACCGGCGTGCGCGCCGAAGCGGAACGGCATGACCTGGATCACCACGTTGGCCTGCTCGGCGGCGTCGATCAGGTACTGGACCTGGCCGCGCATCACCTTGGGCCCGCCGACCGGACGGCGCAGCGCGGCCTCGTCGATGACGGCCCAGAGCCGCGGGCTGTCGCCCTCGGTGAGCAGCTTCTGGCGGCGCATCCGCAGGCTGACCCGGCGTTCGACCTCCTCCTCGCTGATCACCGGCCGACTCTGGCCGAAAACCGCCCTGGCGTACTCCTCGGACTGGAGCAGGCCGGGGACGAACTGGACCTCGTAGGTGCGGATGAGGGCGGCGGCCTCCTCGAGGCCGACGTAGGTCTGGAACCAACCCGGCAGGACGTCGTTGAAGCTGTGCCACCAGCCCGACTTGTTGGCCTCCCGGACCAGGCCGAGCAGCGCCTCGCGTTCGAGGCCGTCGTCCACGCCGTAGAGGCTGAGCAGGTCGGCGACGTCGCGTTCCTTGAAGCTGACGCGGCCGAGTTCCATGCGGCTGATCTTGGACTCGGAGGCCCTGATCGCGTAGCCCGCGTCCTCGCGGGTGATGCCGCGCGTCTCACGGAGCCGGCGCAGCTGGGAGCCGAGGAGGATCCGGCGGACCATCGAGCCGCCGCCCGGCTGAACTGTGGTCATGCGGTCCTAACCTCCACCTAGGGCAAACAGCGCACAGTCTGCCATCAGTTGAGCGCTCACGGTGCCGATACTGACGGATGTTCCTATCAGTTCTGCACTCCGCACACCAGGATGCACGTGCATTCGGCGCTTGCATATGCCATTTGAACGACTGCACGTGAATCGACTCTTGCATCTGCAGTGAGCGCAGAGCACGATGGTGCACGTGCACCTGCACATCCCTGGCAATCCCGCGGGCTCCGCGTCGACCCCACGCGCGACTCCGTGCACCGGCCCGGCAGCGCCCCCGCGCCTCCGGGCCCTCGTGCGCGCGCGCCTGGTCGAGGGGGCGGCCGCGCGGCCGAGCGAGTCGGAGGTGACCGGCATGACCCCGGCGGGTCCAGCCGTGTCCGCCCCCTTATGGGAGGAGCTCTTCATGAGCACCGGAACGGCCTTGGCAGTCGACCCCCATGTGGTCACCTGTACGCTCGCTCCCCGTTATGAAGCCGTCAGAACCGCGCGCGACTTCGCCAGGACCGCCCTCCAGCGCTGGGGGCTGGGCGAGCTCTTCGACGACGTCGCGCTGGTGGCCTCGGAGCTGGTGACCAACGCCCTGCGGCACGCGATCGGCGCGTGCCCCGGTGCGGTGGGTGAGTACGACCTTCCCATGCAGGCGGCGGCCGAGGGCCGGCTGCCGATCCGAATAAGCCTGGTGCACCGCGCACCCCAGGTGGTCTGTGCCGTGAGCGATCCCAGCAGCACCGGGCCGGTCGCCCGGGAGGCGGACTTCGTGGCGGAGTCCGGCCGCGGGCTGCACCTGGTCGACTCGTTCAGCCGTTCCTGGGGCTGGCACCCGCTGGGCGGCGGCAAGGTCGTCTGGGCGCTGTTCGAGGCGGAACCGGTACCGCTGGAGCCGGAACAACGGCCCCTTCCGGTGGCCGAGTTCGGCGGACGGCACCGACGCTCGGCCTAGCGCCGCGGCGACCCCGGGCACCATCGCCCCACCGGCAGTACCCCTCCGGGAGCCCACACCCCGGATGGACGGCCACACACCGTCTCGACACCACGACACCCCGGCAACGGCAGTCGGTCACCCTCGGGCAGCGGGTACCGAAGGCCTCCCGGCGGTGACGCCCCCTCCGACCCGCGTGCGGCGGCTCGGCCCGGCGGCGGCGATCGGGAACCGGGTGGCCATCCCGCGGCAGAAGACAGTGGCAAAAGACAAAGGCCGTCGTGGTGTCAGCACCCACGACGGCCCCCCGATGGTGCGGCCCCCCGATGGTGAAGGCGGAAGCCGGCGGACGGTCAGACCGCCAGGTGGTCGAACTCCCCGTCCTTGGCCCCCAGCAGCAGCGCCGCTATCTCGGCCCGGGTGTAGATCAGCGCCGGACCGTCCGGGAAGCGCGAGTTGCGCATCGCCACCTCGCCCCCCGGGAGGGCGGCGAACTCGACGCAGTTGCCCTGAGAGTTGCTGTGCAGGCTCTTCTGCCAGACCACGCCCTCGAGGTCCGCAGCGGCCATCCCGTTGTACGCGTCGTATGTGTCGTGCATAGAAATCTCCCGAAGAGCTCCGGAGTGGGTCGTTCGCTCGGCGCCCCGACCCTCGGCCGAACGCCCGGGCCGGCCCCGTACCGGCCCGGCACAACGCCTCACTTGACGCGATGATAGCTCCTGTGCACGTGCATCAGCACGGGACATTGCAGGTGCACGGCGGTTTCGACACCGAACCGGAACTCTTCCCGAGCCGCCCGCCTGACGGCACGTAACCGGACATAGCCGACTGAATCGGCAAGCCGTCGCTAACCGCCCGTAGGCGGCCGCCCGCTGAATGTTGATCTTCCGAAGCCCGGAGTCGCACCGCCGTGACGCTCCGTCAGGCGGCCCGAGCCCTGTGAGACATCTCACGCGCCCCTCCTGCAACGCGGGACCCGTTCCGGCGCATCTGAGCGGATACCGGGAGAACTGCCGGACCGAGGCCGGATATGTCCGGTTTTCGGTGGTGCCGCCCCGCCCGGCGGGGCAGCCGACTGCGGGCCGGGCCTGCGGATGTCCTACGATCTCCGCCATGAGCACCGCAGCCATCCCGGGCGCGCCACTGCCCGTCCGCACTCCAGGCTCCCGTGCGCGGGGGCGCCACCGCCGTCCCGAGCGCCCCGAGATCCCGGCCGGTTCCCCGGCCCTGCTGCTCGCCGTCCCGGCGGCCGCCGGACCCGAGTCCCGCTCCGTCGTCGAGGAGCTGCTGTCCATCGTCCGCAGCGAGCAGAACGGCGTGCAGACCGTGGCCGGCTACCTCCCGGCCGACGCGGCCGACGGCGAGGCCGGCGAGGAGCGCACCGTCGCCGAACTGCTGGCCGAGGCGGCCGAGGCCGGCCTGCCGGCGCCGGTGGTGGTCCCGCTGGTTCCCGGCCCGCACGGGTTCCTGACCGACCTGCACGACCTGGCCTCCGCGTACGGCGCCACCGTCACCGACGTGCTCGGCCCGCACCCGCTGCTGGCCGAGGGCGTCCACGTCCGCCTCTCCGAGGCCGGACTGGCCCGCGCCGACCGCGCCCGGCTGTTCGCGATCGCGACCGCCGCCGACGGCGTGGTGCTCACCACCGCCGGCGGGCAGGCCGCGGCCGACGCCGCCGGGATCACCGGCATGCTGCTGGCCGCGCGACTGGCCGTGCCGGTCGTCGCCGCCGCGCTCGACGTGCCCGGCTCGGTCGTCGACGCCGTCGCCCACCTCAAGGAGATGGGCGCGCAGAACCCGGCGCTGGCGCCGCTGGTGATCGGCCCGGAGGCCGACTCCGAGCTGCTCGCCACGGCCGCCGAGGAGACCGGCTGCCCGTCGGCCGCGCCGCTGGGCGCCTACCAGGCGGTCGGCCAGCTGGTCGCCTCCACCTACCTGGCCGCCCTGCCGGCCTTCGACGGCGGGCTCGCGGCCGAGGAGGCCGACGCCGAGGAGGCCGCCAAGGGCAGCGGACGGCACGCCGCGCAGTAGCGGACACCCACGACAGCGGGGCCCGGGAACGCAGCACGCGTTCCCGGGCCCCGTTGTGCTCGGCGCCTGACGCCCCCTCCGCCCGGACTGCGGTGATTCGGTGAGGTTGGGGCGAGTTGTCCGATCTGTGGAGCTTTCACCGGAGATGCCCGCGGCCCGGCGTGCGGCCCGGCGAGCGCCGTCCGACGCCTCGTCGGCGCCCGTCGGCGCGCCTCCTTCCCCCGGACCCTCCCCCGGGCCGCCGCGCCGGAACCGGCCTCCTGAGGCACCGGCAGTTGTGTTGACCACGACGAGCGTTGCGCGAAAACGGTCATTTCTGATCATGAAGGACAGCCCCCGAGCCCCGCTTTCGCAAACCGTGACGAGCGTCACACATGTTTGCGGTTTGAACTCGGGTCTGCTTAACGTGCTCCCCGTTCGTGGCCACACGGACCCAGTTCACCCGCAACGCCGAGTCCTGCCGTCGGGTGCGCTGGCAGCGCAATGCACCACGGCAGGAGCGGGGGAACCACAGGTAGTCCGCCCAGGACCGGTCCACGGACCGGCCCCGGGCTAGGGGTGAAGCCGCGTCCACAGCGCGGCCGGGCAACTCCAGCCCGAATCCGACAGCTCACCTCGCAGGCGTGGGAGAGGACCGCGTCTTCATGCTGCCCACCAACGGCACCCGTCTGTCCGGCCGTACCCGTCGCGCGATCGCCGCCCTCGGCGTCGCGGGCATCGGCCTCACCATCCCCTGCCTGACCGCCGGCACCGCCTCCGCCGCCTCCGTCGCGACCTGGGACAAGGTCGCCCAGTGCGAGAGCGGCGGCAACTGGAGCATCAACACCGGCAACGGCTTCTACGGCGGCCTCCAGTTCACCAACTCCACCTGGTCCGGCTTCGGCGGCACCGCGTACGCCGCGCGCGCCGACCTCGCCACCAAGGACCAGCAGATCTCGGTCGCCGAGAAGGTCCTCGCCTCGCAGGGCCCCGGCGCCTGGCCGGTCTGCTCGGTCCAGGCCGGCCTGACCAAGGGCGGCACCCCCGCCGCCGTGGACACCTCCGCCGCCGCCAAGCCGGCCGCGCAGACCCCGGCCCCGGCCGCCAAGCCCGCCGAGAAGCCCGCCGCCCAGCAGCCGGCCGCCAAGCCCGCCGCGAAGCCGCAGACCCAGGCCCCCGCCGCCGACTCCGCCGCCACCTCCGCCGACGCCCAGGGCAAGGGCGGCCAGGACTGGCAGCAGTGGCGTCAGCAGGCCGGCCAGCACGCCTCGGACGACTACACCGTGGTCGCCGGCGACTGGCTCTCCACCATCGCCGACAAGAACGGGGTCCAGGGCGGCTGGGAGCGGCTGTACGAGCTCAACCGCGCCACCCTGACCGAGGGCCCGCACGCCATCTACCCGGGCCAGCACCTGACCCTGGGCGACCGCGCCAAGGCCCAGGACGCGTCCGGCAAGGGCTTCGACTGGTTCAACCGCGCCAAGGGCGCCCAGGACGGCACCGCGGCCGCCAAGCCCGCCGCGCAGACCACCGCCCCGGCCGCCAAGCCCGCCGCCCAGGCCGAGACCCCGGCGC
>NZ_JBFBDO010000140.1:0-16512 GCF_040683335.1 Kitasatospora sp. NPDC093806 | reverse complement strand
CGCCAGCATCCGGGAGGTCGAGCCCTCCCAGCTCGCGTCGCTCAAGGCCGACCCCGAGTTCACCGCCGCCCCGCTCCCGGGCGTCGGTCAGGAGGCCTACCTGCTCCGGCGGAAGGACGGCTACCGGCCCACGGTGTACTTCGTCTCCGACGGGCACACCTACGAGGTCGAGGTGGTCAAGGACCGCGGCCCGGGCGACGGCGTCAACGCGGAGGCGGAGGCGGCCGCCGCGAGCGCGCTGGCGCTCGTCCTCGCCAAGTCCGTCTGACGCGGGGCCCCGGCCGGGCGGGCGGACGCGTCCGCCCGGCGCAGCGCGTTCCCCCCGGGGCGTGAACGGGGCCGGGTCCGGGGTGCCGGGCGGATGCGGGTGCGGCACGGGCGTCCACACAATGACGCCACGGCGCCGTACCCCGTACTCACCGACAGCCAAGGCGGATCGTATGAGCCGATTCCACCCGCCCGCGCGCCCCACCGGAGTGGCCGCGGAGCCGATATCCCCGGACCCCACCCCCGCGCCACCGACGGCCGGGACCCGTCGGCCGCGCAGCCGGAACCCACGCCACCGGCACCCGCTCCACCGGACCCCGCGCTCGGGCGCGGCCCTGCTCTCCGGACTCGCGCTGCTCGCCCCGGCACTCGCCGCCGGCGCGCTGAGCGGTGCGCCCGCCGCCCGGGCGGACAACCCGACCGTCTCGGTCAACGGCATGCGCACCGGCTGGGACGCCGCCGAACCCGGCCTCTCCCCGGCCCAGGTGTCCGGCGCCGACTTCGGCCGCCGCTGGTCCACCGCCGTGGACGGCGCGGTGTACGCGCAGCCGCTGGTGGCCGGCTCGACCGTGGTGGTCGCCACCGCGACCAACCACGTCTACGGGATCAACGCCTCCGACGGACGGATCGTCTGGCAGCGCGCCCTCGGCAGCCCGGTCTCCTCCTCCACCGCCTGCCTCTCCCCCGGCACCGGCATCGTGTCGACGCCGGTCTACGACCGGGCGAGCGGCACCGTCTACCTGGTGGCCAAGTCGAGCGAGGGCGGCGCGCACTTCTCGGTGCACGCCCTGGACGTCACCTCGGGCGCCTCGCGCAGCGGCTGGCCGGTCACCGTGCAGGGCTCGGCGGTGAACAGCCCCGGCGTCCAGTTCAACCCGTCCAGTTCGGCGCAGCGGGCCGGGCTGCTGCTGCTGGACGGCGCCGTCTACTTCGGCTTCGCCTCGGACTGCGGGGTCGGCACCTACGTCGGCACGGTCGCGGGCGTCAACACCAGCACCCGCAAACTCACCCTCTGGTCCACCGAGTCCGGTTCCGCCTCGCAGAACGCCGGCGTCTGGATGAGCGGCGGCGGCCTGGTCTCGGACGGCTCCGGGCGGATCTTCGTGACGACCGGCAACGGCGCCGGCGACGGCTCCTCCCCGCTCAAGGGCCCGGGCGACCGCCCCGGCGGCCACTTCGCCGAGTCCGTCGTCCGGCTGGGCGTCAACTCCGACGGCAGCCTGGCCCCGAAGGACTTCTTCAGCCCCACCAACAACCGGGACATGGACCACGCCGACCTGGACCTCGGCTCCGGCGGCCCGGCCGCCCTGCCGTCCGGCTTCGGCACCGCCGCGCACCCGCACCTCATGGTGCAGGTCGGCAAGGACGGCCGGATCTTCCTGCTCGACCGCGACCGCCTCGGCGGCATGGGCCAGGGCCCGAACGGCACCGACGGCATGGTCGGCATGACCGGCCCGTTCAAGGGCGTCTGGGGACACCCGGGTGTGTGGGGCGGCGACGGCGGCTACGTCTACCTGGTCGAGAACTACGGCTCGATGCGCGCCCTCAAGTACTCGGTGAACGGGGCGGGCAACCCCCAGCTCACCAGTGTCGCGACCAGCCCCGAGGGGTTCGGCTACGCCTCCGGCTCGCCCGTCGTCACCTCGAACGGGACGGCGAGCGGCTCGGCCCTGCTCTGGACGGTCTACTCGGGCACCGGGCCGGGCGGCCAGAACGGCGAGCTGCGGGTCTACGACGCGCTCCCGGTCAACGGCGCGCTCAAGCTGCGACGCAGCTTCGCGCTCGGCACGGTGACGAGGTTCTCCGTCCCGGCGACGGACAACGGGCGGGTGTTCGTCGGCACCAAGGACGGCCACCTGGTGGCGTTCGGCCGCTCCGGCTGACCCGCCCGACGGTCCGGCGGGCCGCCCGACGGCTCGCCCGTCGGACAGCCCGCCGGACCGTCCGGTCCTGCCGCCCCGTCACGCCGTTCCCCCGCATTTCACCCGTTCGGGCGCGATCGTCACACGAACGCGCGGGTCGGACCGGCGGGCGGGCCCGGCGGCTCGTAGCGTCCTGACTCCAGGGGCTGCCGAGCCGCAGCCCCACCCCTTCCCCGCTTCACCGAGGAGGACGACTCCCATGAAGTCCACACCCACTCCCCTGCCCGCCGTCCCCGCCACCGGCCCCGCGCCGGCCGGGCCCGCCACCCCGGCCGCCGCCAAGCCGGTCTGGTCCGCCCCGGCGGTGGAGTGCCACCGCACCGGCGCCGAGGTCACCGCGTACGCCGCGCGGACCACTCGGTGACCGAGGCGTCCACCGCCGCGTCGACCCGCGAGGAGTTCGCGGCCAGGCTGTACGGCCTGCGGGGACGGTACTGGGACACCCACCCGTTCCATCTGCGCCTGCACTCCGGTGGCTGCACGCCACCGGAGCTGCGGCGCTGGGTCGCCAACCGCTGGTACTACCAGCTCTGCCTGACCCGGAAGAACGCCGCGATCATCGCCAACTGCCCGCTGGCGGACGTCCGCCGGGAGTGGACCCGGCGGCTCGGCTACCAGGACGGGCCGAACGCCGACGAGGGCGGGCTGGCCGACTGGCTGGTGCTCGCCGAGGCGGTCGGCCTGGACCGGGCCGAGGTGCTGGACGAGCGGCACGTGGCGCGCGGCGTGCGCTTCGCCGTCGACGCCTACCTGCACTTCTGTCAGACCCGGCCGTGGACCGAGGGCGTGGCGGCCGCGCTGACCGAGATGTTCTCGCCCGACCACATGGCCGAGCGGGTGACCGCCTGGCGCAAGCACTACGACTGGATCGACCCGGCCGGCTACGCCTACTTCGAGCACCGGATCCCGGACGCCCGCCGGGACAGCGCCCGCACGCTCGAACTGGTGCTGGAGCACTGCGCGACGGCCGCCGGGCAGCAGGCCGCGGTGGACGCGCTCGCGTTCAAGTGCGAGGTGCTGCGCGCGATGCTGGACGCCGTCGACTACGGGCCCGCGGACACGGCGGCCGACGCGGTGGCCGACGCGCCGACCCGCGTGTCCGGCGCCGTCACCAGCGCCGTGGCCGCCGCCTGGACCGGCCGGTGAACGCCGCACCCGCCGCCGTGGCCCCCGGGCTGCGGCGCGGGGTGCGGCTGGTGCGGGACCCGGTCCGCCGCCGGACCGCCCTGCTCTACCCGGAGGGCGTACTGCTGCTCAACGCGACCGCCGCCGCCGTCCTCGACCACTGCGACGGGCGGCGCGACGCGGCCCGGATCACCGCCCGGCTCGCCGCCGAGTACGAGGGCGTGGACGCCGGACAGGTCCTCGGGCTGCTGACCGACCTGGCCGACCGCCGGCTGCTCACCCTCGACGGCACCGGCGCGCCGGCCGACCCGTACCCGGCGGCCGGGCCGCCCGACGCCGGGCCGGGCGCCGACCAGGGGCGCGCGCCCGCGCCGCTCGGCCTGGTCGCCGAACTCACCCACCGCTGCCCGCTCCAGTGCTCCTACTGCGCCAACCCGGTCGAACTCACCCGACAGCGGGACGAACTGGACACCGACCAGTGGCTGCGGGTGCTCGACCAGGCCCGCGGCCTCGGCGTCCTCCAGGTCCACCTCACCGGCGGCGAACCGCTGCTCCGCCGCGACCTGGCCGTCATCGTCGGGCACGCCCGCCGGCTCGGCCTCTACACCAACCTGATCACCAGCGGTCTGCCGCTGGACGGCCCGCGCGCCGCCGAACTCGCCGCGGCCGGCCTGGACCACGTCCAGCTCTCCGTCCAGGACGCCGATCCGCTGCGCGCCGACACCATCGCCGGGCTGACCCGGCGCACCGGCCCCACCGGCCCCACCGGGCACGCCCGGAAGCTCGCCGCCGCCGCGCTGCTCACCGCCGCCGGTCTGCCGCTGACCGTCAACGCGGTGCTGCACCGCGGCAACCTGGACCGGCTCGGTGAGATCGCCGACCTGGCCGTCGACCTGGGCGCCGACCGGGTCGAGCTCGCCCACACCCAGTTCTACGGCTGGGCCTGGGTCAACCGGGCCCACCTCGCCCCGAGCGACGCCCAGGTCCGCCGGGCCGAGCGCGACGTCGCCGCCGTCCGCGCCCGGCACGGCGACCGGATCGAGATCACCCACGTCCTCGCCGACCACCACGGCGGCACCGCCAAGCCCTGTATGAACGGCTGGGGGAACGAACAGCTGGTGGTCGCCCCCGACGGCTCCGTGCTGCCCTGCCTGGCCGCCGCCCAGCTGCCCGGCCTCCCGGTGCCCAACGCGGTCACCGACGGCCTGGCGGCCAGCTGGCACGACTCGCCCGCCTTCAACCGGTACCGGGGCACCGAGTGGATGCCCGAGCCGTGCCGGAGCTGCGACCTGCGCGAGACCGACTTCGGCGGCTGCCGCTGCCAGGCCTTCCAGTTCACCGGCGACCCAGGCGTCACCGACCCGGCCTGCCGGTTCTCCCCGCACCACCACCTGGTCCGGCAGGCGGCCGAAGCGGCCGAGGTGGGTACAACGGACGCGGCGGGCCCGGTGCCGCGCCGGTTCACCGCCACCGCGCCCGCCCCGGCGCCCGCCACCGACTGAGGAGCACCCGCTGAAGATCCGGATCCTCGGCACCGCCGCCGGCGGCGGCCTGCCCCAGTGGAACTGCGGCTGCGCGGGCTGCGCCACCGCCCGCCGCACCGGCACCGCCCGCAGCCAGGACTGTCTCGCGATCAGCGCGGACGGCACCGCCTGGTACCTGGTCAACGCCTCCCCCGACCTGCGCTCCCAGCTGCTCGCCGCCCCCGAGCTCGCGCCGCCGCCCGGCACCCGGGCCACCCCGCTCCGCGGCGTCCTGCTCACCAGCGGCGAACTCGACCACATCCTCGGCCTGGTGACCCTGCGCGAGGCCGCCGAGCTGACCGTGCACGCCACCGCGCCGGTCCGCGCCGCCCTGCACGAGGCGTTCCCGGTCGGCCCGCTGCTCGCCCCCTACACCAAGGCCCGCTGGCACACCGTCGCACCGGGCGAGGCCGTCGAGCTGGCCGGCGGGCTGCGCGCCGAGGCCTTCGCCCTGGGCGGCAAGCGCCCCCGGTACGCGGCCGACCTGCCCGCCCTGCCGTCCCGTCACCCCGCTCCGGCGGGCGACCGGACGGACTGGGTCGTCGGCTACCGCTTCACCGACGCCACCGGCCGGGCCCGGGCGGTGTACGCGCCCGGGGTCGCCGAGTGGACCCCCGCCCTGGACCGGGCGGTGGCCGACGCCGACCTGGTGATCCTGGACGGCACCTTCGCCACCGACGACGAGCTCGCCGAACGCACCGGCGGCGCCCGCGGCTCGCGCGGCATGGGGCACCTGGCGGTCGCGGACTCGCTGCCCCGGCTGGCCGGCCGGCCCGGCCCGCGCTACCTCTACACCCACCTCAACAACACCAACCCGCTCGCCCACCGGGGTTCGCCGGAGGCCGCGGCGCTGGCCCCCGCGCTCGCGGCGGCGGGCGCGGCCGTCGCCGAGGACGGGATGCTCGTCGAGCTCTGAGCCCCCAGGAGCTCTGAGACCACCCCGCCGGACCGTCCGTCCGGGAAGCCCCGCCGCCGATCGGTGCCCGACCGACCGGTCTGACCGTGTCCGGTCGACCCCGTCCACCACCCGTTCATCGAACGGTGGCGCCCGGTATCGCCCCAGGCCACCCCGGGCCCGTCAGATCGTCGTGATACTAATCGTTCGGGTAACGAGTTCTGTCATGCACCGGCAGGCACGATGATGACAGCCCGTCCGTTCCCCAGGGGACCGGACGGTGACGGGGAGGGGCACGGCATGGTGACCAGGAACGGCGACGCCACGCGAGGCGACGGGAAGCCCGGCGGGGCGGGGCGGCAGACGGCCCGGTCGACCGGCCGCCGGCTGCGGCTCGGCAAGCGGGTGACCGGGACGGCGGCGGTGTTCACCGCCCTCGCGGCGCTGACCGGCTCTCAGGTGACCGGCCTCGGGCTCTCCCAGGTCGCCTCGGCCGACACCCTGCCGACCACCGCCGGCGACTCCGCCGCGCTCTCCCCGGGCGGCTCCACCGCCGGGCCCGGCACCGGCTCGCCGTTCGGCCCCGGCGTCGCCGGCACGCCCGGCGGCCCGCAGGCCGACGGCGGCGGCACCCTGCCGCTCACCCAGCCGCCCCTCCCGCCGGTCGGCTCGCCCTTCACCGACCCTCAGCGCACCGGTCCCGCCCTGCCGGAGACGGTCTTCGCCGCGTACCGCAAGGCCGAGGCCGCGCTCGCGCTGCGCTCGCCCGGCTGCCACCTGCCCTGGCAGCTGCTCGCCGCGATCGGCGAGGTCGAGTCCGGCCAGGCCGGCCGCGGCGCGGTCGACGCCGCCGGGACGACCTTCCGGCCGATCCTCGGCCCGGTGCTGGACGGCCAGGGCTTCGCGGCGATAGCCGACACCGACGGCGGCCGCTACGACGGCGACCAGCGCTGGGACCGCGCCGTCGGACCGATGCAGTTCATCCCCTCCACCTGGGCGGCCTGGGGCGTCGACGCCAACGGCGACGGCAAGGCCGACCCGAACAACATCTTCGACGCCGCCGAGGGGGCCGGCCGCTACCTGTGCGCGGGCGGCCGCGACCTGTCCGACGCCGCCCAGCTGGACCGGGCGGTGCTCAGCTACAACCAGTCGACCGAGTACCTGCGCACGGTCCGGAACTGGATGGCGCACTTCGGTACCGGTGCCCCGGTGACCACCCCGAACCGTCCGGGCACGCCCGGCCCGCTCGCGCCGCTGTTCCCGCCCACCCCGCCGTCGCCGCTCGCGCCGCAGCGCCCCGTGACCCCGGGCACCGGCACCGGCACCGGCACCGGCACCGGGCAGCCGACCCCGAGCACGCCCGGCACCCCGTCGGCCACCCCCTCCACCACGCCGAGCACCACCCCGACCGGTGCGCCCTCGCCCTCGGCCTCGCCGTCCGCTTCTCCGTCCGCGTCCCCGTCGGCCTCGCCGTCCGCCTCGCCTTCGGCCCAGCCGAGTGAGTCCCCGTCGGCGACGCCCAGCGGCACCCCGTCCGCGAGCACCAGCCCGTCCGCGACGCCCACCGGCACGCCCTCGGCCACGCCGAGCGGCACCCCCAGCGCCACGCCGTCGGCGACGCCCTCCGGCACGCCCACTGGCTGCGCCACCCCGACGGGCACCCCGTCGGCGACGCCCGGCGGCACCCCGTCCGCCACCGCGAGCCCGTCCGCGACCGCGACCCCCTCGGCCACGCCGAGCGGGACCCCCACGCCGACCGCCACCCCGACCGGCCCGGGCTGCCCCACGCCCACCCCGTCCGCCACCGCCACCCCGTCGGCGGCGGACTCCGCCGCGCCGAGCGCGTCGGCCTCGCCCTCGGCCGCCCCGTCCCCTTCGGCCCACTGAGGTTCGTCGCGCAGGCCCGGTAGCCGCTGCCCGCGCCCGCTTCGACGGCCGGGGCCGCCCCACCATCGGAGGGGCGGCCCCGGCCGTCGGTCGTTCCGGCGCTACTGCGGGGTGACCCGGAACATCGCCGAGCCGTGCGCGGGCAGCGAGGCGGCGATGGTGCCGGTGCTCGTCCCGCTGCTGTGCTTCCAGAGGTCCCGCACGGTGTAGCGGGCGGCCGCCCGGAGGCCGACGTCCGCGGCGGTGGTCGAGACGGTCGCGGCGCGGTCCGTCTCGTTGACGAGGGTGACGGCCGTACTGCCGTCGGCGAGCGGCTTGGCCAGGACGTCGAGGCCCCCGTCCATCCGCACCGGCCTGCCCTGCTTGCCGAGGCGGTCCTGGTCGACGGCGATGACCTCGGTGTTGCCGAGCACCGCCAGGGTCTCCGGGCTCGCGGTGCGCAGGTCCGTGCCGGCGATCAGCGGCGCGGCCATCGTCGCCCAGAGCGAGAAGTGGGTGCGCGCCTCTTCCGCCGTCAGTCCGTTGCCGATCTCCAGCATGTCGGGGTCGTTCCAGGCGCCGGGCGAGGCGCCGTCCGCGAGGTTCACGTTGTCGTGGAAGTTGGCCAGCATCTGCTCGTAGGTGGGGACGATGTCGGTCGTGGTGCGCCAGAGGTGGGCCATGGTCGAGCCCCACTGGGCGACGTCCTCCAGGCCCCAGTTGCAGATGCCGTAGACGATCGGCCGACCGGTCGCGGCCAGGGCGTCGCTCATCGCCTGGTAGCGCTGGCGCGCGGGGACGCCCTGGTTCCGGCAGTTGTCGTACTTCAGGTAGTCGACGCCCCAGGCGGCGAAGGAGTTCGCGTCCTGCTGCTCGTGGCCGAGGCTGCCGGGGTACCCGGCGCAGGTCCCGACGCCGGCGCTCTCGTAGATGCCGAGCTTCAGGCCCCGGGCGTGGAGGTAGTCCGAAAGGGCCCGGAGGCCGTGCGGGAACCTCACCGGGTCCGGCACCAGGTCGCCCGCCGCGTCGCGCTCCGGGCTCATCCAGCAGTCGTCGAGGTTGACGTAGTCGTAGCCGGCCGAACGCAGGCCGCTGGTGGCGAGCTTGTCCGCGGTCTCCTGGATCACCCGCTCGTCGACCTCGCAGGCGAAGGCGTTCCAGCCGTTCCAGCCCATCGGCGGGGTGAGTGCGAGCCGGACGTCGACCGGGGCGACCCGGGCGGCGGCCTGCGGGGAGGCCGGGGAGAGGGCGAGGGATGCCGTGCTCAGCGCGGCGGCGAGCAGGGCGGCCCAGGTCTGGCGCATCGTTTCTCCTGCGACTGACGGACGGGAACGGAACCGCCCGGCGTCCGCCGCGCGGCGGACCTCGCGGCGAACGCGTCGGCCCTCCCCATCCGAACACGGCCGCGCGCGGGGCCGCTGACGGCACGACAGCGGGCCGGCGCGATCGGCCCTCCGGATCACCCGTGTGTCGCACGCCCGGCACGGCTCCGGTCGCCGCCGCACCGTGCGGTGACCGCCCGTCAGCCGCTCTCCCCCGCAGGCTCGGCCTCGACGTCGGCCTCGTCCGTGACGTCGTCCTCGTCCTCGTCCTCGTCGTCGCCGTCGCCGTAGAAGATGCCGGCCGCGCGGTCGCGCTGCTCCTGCACCCGCAGCGGCACGTCCGGGTCGAAGTCGGAGGTGCGCGGCAGCTCCGGCCCGTCCGGCCCGAGGCGGACCACCGGCTCGACCCGGACCAGCTGGAAGCGGCGTCCGGCGACCCGCACCTCGTTCGCCCGCTCGGCGTCCAGCCGGTCGGCGGCCTCCGCGTACCGGGCGAGTTCCTCCGCGCCGAGGTGCGGGTCCAGGCTCGGGGCGAACTCGCGCAGGTAGGCGGCCAGGCTGTCGCGGGCGCCCTGCGGGCTCTCGCGGGCGGCGGTCATCGGCCCCCAGCGGCCGTTGCGTCGCTCGGCGACCGCGCACTGGGCCGGCAGCACCAGCACGTTCGGGTAGAGCTCCGAGGCGAGCCGCGCCTCGGCCCGGACGTCCTCGGGGATGAACCGGCCGGTCGGCACCAGCGTCATCAGGTCCAGCCGCACGATGCCGTCGACCAGGGTGATCCCGGCGGCGGGGTCGATCACGAACCCCTCCACCCGGGAGCGCACCCGGTGCCCCTGGCCGACGGGGGCCGGGTCCGGGTCGGTGGGCCGGGGCGGCTCGATGCCGTCCGGGCCCGAGCGGAGCACGTGTTCGGCGCGGAAGATCCGGTAGTCGCGGCCGGCCGCCGAGATCTCGTCGAGGGCCTCCCACTCCAGCCGCTCGTACGCCTCGGTGTAGGAGGCGCGCTCCTCGTCGGTGATGTCCCAGTCGGCGGCGCCGCGGCTGTCCGGCTGGGCCAGCGCCCAGACCCGGAAGACGTGGCCCAGGTCGTCGCGCGCGCTCTGCGGGGTGGTGGCGTGGTACCTCAGGACCTTCCACGCGCCGGTGGGGGTGCGCTCCAGGCTGCCGTAGCAGGGCGGCATCATCATGAGGTTCGGGTACTTCTCACGGGATGCCCAGGCTTCCAGGCCGGCCACGGCGGCCACCGGGTCGTCGGTGTGGGTGACCCGGATGGTCAGGTGCTCCGGCAGCCGCACGGCGTCTTCGTCCATGCGGCCAGTGGTAGCGGACGCGCGCCGGGCCCCGCAGGGTCGTTCCGGACTCCCCGGTCGGGTGGACTTCCGGCATAACCCTGCGGGGCCCGGCGCGCCGACGGCCGCTCAGAGGTGCCGGACCAGCTCCGGCATCAGGTCCTGGAAGGTGCGCCCGGTGGCCGGCTGGCCGATCGCGGCCAGCTGCCAGCCGTCCGCGGTCCGCTGCATCTTGGCCATGATCTGCGCGGTGTACGCGCCGCCGCCGGTGAGCGTGTACCGGGCGAGCTCGGTGCCGGTCTGGGTGTCGACCAGCCGGCAGAAGGCGTTCTCGACCTCCTGGAAGGTCTGCCCGGTGAACGAGTTGACGGTGAAGAGGATCTGGTCCACCTCGGCCGGTACGGCGGTGAGGTCGACGGTGATGGTCTCGTCGTCGGTGTCGTCACCGGCGCCGCCGGTCAGGTTGTCCCCGCTGTGCCGCACCGAGCCGTCGTTGCTGGTGAGGTGCTGGAAGAAGACCACGTCGACCGGCTTGCCCGCGGCGAACAGCACCGCCGAGGCGTCCAGGTCGATCTCCTGCCCGGCGAACAGCTTGGCGAAGAATCCCTTGCGCTGTGCGGCCCGCCAGCCGAGGCCCATCCGCACCACGCCCAGTCGGCCTCCGCCCGGCTTCTCCAGGCTCAGCTTCTGCCCCTTCGCCAGCGAAACGCTCATCGCAGCCCTCCTCGTTGCTCGCCTGCGCGCTCGAATCTACAGCACTGTAGATCTTCCCGCCGCCCCGGGTACGTGCTCGCCCCGGGACACCTGCATACCCCACCGACGCTGCACGGATGCGGGCGACGGCGCAAACCGGCCAGGTCACCCGCTCGGGCCGACCGGCCAGGCTGCTCAGGCCGACCGCTCCAGCCGGACCAGGGCGTCGATCGCCTCCGTACGGCCGCCGTCCGCGGCGCCGGACCCGCCCACGCCCCGGTGGCCCGCGTCGACCGCCACCGGGCGGCGCACCCGCTCGGCCCGGACCGCGCGCAGACCGGCGCCGGCCAGGTCGTCGAGCACGTCCTCGGGAGTGAACAGCACCCGCGGGTCCTGCGGACCGCCGACGCCCTCGGTCAGGTTGGTCGAGTCGTGGCCGACCACCAGCAGGGTGCCGCCGGGGGCGAGCGCCGCGGCGGCCCGGCGCAGCGCGGCGCGCCGCTCCTCGGCGGGGAGCTGGAGGTAGGCGACCACCACGAGGTCGTAGCCCTCGGGCGGGGCGTCGAAGGTGCGGGCGTCCCCGTGGCGCCAGGTGAGACGGTCGGCGACCTCGTCGGGCAGGGTGGCGGTGAGCCGTTCGGCGCGGCCGAGGGCGACGGTGGAGAAGTCGAGGCCGGTGACCTCCCAGCCGAGACCGGCGAGCCAGATGCCGTTGCGCCCCTCCCCCGCGGCGAGGTCCAGGGCCCGGCCGGGCGTGACCCCGGTCAGTTCGCGGACCACCCAGCGGTTGGGTTCGGTGCCCCAGACCAGCTCGCTCGCGGCGTAGCGGTCGTCCCAGGCGCGGCTGTCCATGACCCGTTCTCCGTTCGACGCGGGACCTCTCGGGAGGCCACCGTACCGGTCCGGCGGCGGGCGCACCGATCATCCGCCCCCCGACGGTCCGTCCACCGGACACCCTTGACGGCGAAGATTGGTCCAGTCCAATCTGTGATGTCGTGATGCGACGGCCGGTGGCCGCTCCGCAGCACGCCGTACTGCCGCACCGCCGTACCGCCGTACCGCCGCGCACTTGCCGTATCACCGTGCACTTGCCCGCACCACCGTGCACCGCCCGCACCGCCGCACGCCGCTCACCCGGCCGCGCGCCCCCACAGCGCCCGGTCCGGCTCCCTCCGGCCCACCCGGGCCATCGCACCGCCGGAAACCCCCACTCCTCCGGAGGACACCACCCCATGCACGACCGTGTCATGTCCGCGCGCCCCGATGAACGACGGGCCGCCGCGCCCCGCCGACGGGCCCTCGCGCTCGCCCTGGCGGCCACGCTGACCACCGGCAGCGCCGCGCTCGCCCTCTCCCTCGACACCGCCTCGGCCTCCGCGATCAACCTGCTGACCAACGCCGACTTCGAGTCCGGCACCCTGGCCGGCTGGACCTGTGCCAACGGGTCGGTCGTCACCACGCCGGTCCACGGCGGGAGTTACGCGCTGAACGGCGCCGCCTCGGCCTCCGACACCGCCGAGTGCCGACAGACGGTCGCCGTCCTGCCCAACACCACGTACACCCTGTCGGGCTGGGTGCAGGGCTCCTACGTCTACCTCGCCGCCACCGGCACCGGCGTCAACTCCCAGGCCTGGACGCCCAACGCCACCGGCTGGACGCAGCTGAGTACCAGCTTCACCACGGGTGCGAGCACCACCTCGGTGACGGTCGCCACCCACGGGTGGTACGGCACCGGCGCGTACAAGGCCGACGACCTCAGCCTGACCGGCCCGGCCGGGCCGACCAGCACGGCCAGCCCGACGGCGACCACCAGCCCGACCACCACGGCCAGCCCGACCACCTCCACCAGCCCGACCACGTCGACGAGTCCGACCACCTCGACCAGTCCGACGACGTCCACCAGCCCGACCTCGACCGGCACCGCGACGGCCACGCCCACCGCGACCGGCACCGGCACGGCCACCCCCACGCCGACCGCCACCTCGACCGGCACCGGGCCGGCCGGGGACGGCAAGGTCACCACGCCGAGCGGGGTGTCCGTCACCAAGGTCACCCACAACGCCGTGGTGCTCAAGTGGCAGCCGTCCACCGCGACCGCCGGCGACGCCCCGGTCGCCTACAAGGTGTACGCGGGCGACCAGTTGGTGGCCACCTCGATGGGCACCTCGGTGGCCGTCAGCTCGCTGCAGCCGACCCGCGGCTACACCTTCACCGTCCAGGCCTACTCCGGCGGCCACGCCTCGGCCCAGTCCGCGCCGGTGACCACCACCACCGCCGCCGCGCCCGCCAACAGCCCGTTCCGCTCGGCCTACTTCGACCAGTGGGGCGTCTACGAGAACGCCTACCACGCGAAGAACGTCGACACCAGCGGGGCCGCGGGCAAGCTGGACGTCATCAACTACGCGTTCGCCAACATCCACCCGACCAACCTGACCTGCTTCCAGACGGTCAAGGCCTCGGACTCGGCCAACGAGAACAATCCCAACGCCGGTGACGGCGCGGGCGACGCCTACGCCGACTACCAGGCCGACTACAACGGCGCCGCCAGCGTGGACGGCAGCGCCGACACCTGGGAGCAGCCGCTGAAGGGCAACTTCAACCAGCTGCGCCAGCTGAAGGCCAAGTACCCGAACCTGCGCTTCACCATCTCGATCGGCGGCTGGACGTACTCCAAGTACTTCTCGGACGCGGCCGCCACCGACGCCTCGCGGAAGAAGTTCGTCTCCTCCTGCGTGGACATGTTCCTCAAGGGCAACCTGCCGACCGGCGTCGCCGGTGACCCGGCGGGCGGGGCCGCCTCGGCGGCCGGCCTGTTCGACGGCGTCGACCTCGACTGGGAGTACCCGGGCTCGGCCGGCGGCCACACCGGCAACCACTACTCCCCCGCCGACAAGCAGAACTTCACCCTGCTGCTGAAGGAGTTCCGCACCCAGCTGGACGCCCTCGGCAACGCCCAGGGCAAGCGGTTCCTGCTCACCGCTGCGCTGCCCAGCGGCCAGGACAAGATCGCCCAGCTGGAGACCGACAAGATCGGCGCGTACCTGGACTACGCCGACATCATGACCTACGACATGCACGGCGCCTGGGACGCCAAGGGCCCGACCAACCACCAGGACCCGCTGCACGACAGCCCGGCCGACCCGACCACGCCGATCACCCCGGGCAACCGCAAGTACAACATCGACACCACGCTGACCGCGTACACCACCGGCCTGCCGGAGTACGGGATCACCGGCGGCTTCCCGGCCAACAAGCTGGTGCTGGGCCTCCCGTTCTACTGGCGCGGCTGGACGGGCGTGCCGGCCGGTGCCAACTTCGGCCTGTACCAGAGCGCGACCGGCCCGACCCCGGCCAAGCCGCTCAGCGCGGAGGCCGGCCTGGCGGCCTGGAAGGAGCTCAACCCCACCGCCGCCAACACCCACTGGGACCCGGTGACCGAGTCCTCCTGGGTGTACGACGGCACCAACTTCTGGACCGGTGACACCCCGCAGGCCATCCAGGCCCGCGGCGCGTACGCCAAGAGCAAGGGCCTGGCCGGGCTGTTCGCCTTCTCCCTGGAGAACGACGACGCCTCCGGCACCCTGCTCAACGCGATGAACGGCAGCCTGCGCTGACCTTCGGCCGCACGCGCTGAGGGGCCGCCCGGTCCACCGTCGGAGGTGGACCGGGCGGCCCCTTCGCCATCGCCGCCGCTCAGCGCTCCGGCACCGGGTCGACGCCGCCGCCGCGGCGGGTGACGCCCGGGCGGCAGCGCAGCAGCCGGCCTGCCGTCAGCCGGGCGCCGCGCAGCGCGCCGTGCCGGTGCAGGGCCTGGACGGCGTAGGTCGAGCAGGTCGGGGTGTACGGGCAGCAGGCGGGACGCTTCGGGCTGATCTCGGTGCGGTAGTAGCGCACCGCGCCGTACAGCACCCCGGCCGCGAAGCCCTCGGGCACCGGGGCCGCCGGATCCACCCGGCCACCGGCCCGGGAGCGGTCACCGGTGCGGGAGCGGTCGGCTGCGTGGGAGCGGCCGCCGGTCCGGGTCAGCGCGGCCCGCAGGCCCGAGGCCAGCATCACCGGGACGAGCGCCAGCAGGCAGGGGTTGGCGTCGCAGCCGCACTCCAGGGCGTCCGAGCAGTCGCCGTCCTTGTCCTTCTTCCGCTGCCCGTGCTTGCGCAGGTAGGCCTCCCACTCCTTGCGCTGTCGGCGCCGGCGGCGGCGCTCCTCGGCCGGCAGCCACCACCAGGCGCGGCCGGGCCGTCGGGTGGTCGGGAACTCTTCGCCCCGGACGGGCTCCTGGTAGGACACTGCTCGCGGTTCCTCTCGGCACGCGCGACGGGGCCGACCCCCGACGGCCCGATCAGATTATCGAAGGCCGGGGCCGTGGGGGTCGGCCCGCAGGAGGATCAGGCAAGCGCTCAGCCGCTTCCGCCACCCAGGGTGGGGAACAGGTCGGTGAACGTCTGGGTGGTGACCGAGACGCTCCGGCCGAACGGGTCGTCGAAGTCCCAGATCAGGAAGAGCAGGAAGGCGATCAGCGCGCTGAACGCTCCGGCCAGCAGCAACTCCCGTGCGGAGCGCCGGATCTGGAGCGCGAACACCATCCCGACCGTGACCACCGCCCCCACGATCAGGCCGAACCAGACCACGCCCGGCATGGTCGGCCCGGCGTTCTGGCCGCGCGCGTTGCGGGCGTCGTCGGCGATGCTGATCCGGTCCATGATCGGCTGGTAGGCCTGGGCCTCCAGATCGGTGGCCGGGGCGCGGGTCGCGACGTCGGTGCGCAGCTTCTCCAGCAGCTCGGTGCCCTTGTCGGAGATCTCGCCGTTCTCGCGCATGTACGTCCACTCGACGTCGACCACGTAGGAGACGTACGCGTCGACGTCGGCACGGATCTTGTCGCGGAACTCGACCGGGTAGACCTGCGCCCGCTCGCTCACCTCGTGCAGTGACTGCGCCTCGCGGAAGACGTCGTCCTGGGCCACGCCGCGGGTCTCCCAGACGCCGGCGATGGCGAGGCCGAGCACGATCGCGTAGACCACGCCGATCATCATCGTCATGTACTCGATGACGTCGGGCGTCTGGTCGGTGTCCTCGTCCGCGCCGACGCGGCGGTGCCTCAGCAGCACCACCGCCACCACGACGGCACAGGCCGCCAGCATGGCGATGGCCAGCGCCAACCACTCGGACATGGGGACTCCTTTCTCAATGGGGAAGTCGACCGGGATCGGTCGGAAACGGTCGGTGGTGGTCACACGACCGGGCCCGGCCACGGGCACGGGTGGACCCGGGGTGACGGGTGAAGAACAGTGGGACGGGACGGCGGCGGCTCCGCGTCAGGAGCCGCTCGCGCCACCACCCGGAGACCCGCCCGAGGAACTGCCCGAGGAACCACCGCGGCCGGCCCGCCCGCGCGGGCGCAGGGCCGCCGCCGCGAGCACGGCGGGCACGGTGACCACCAGCATGGTCCGGGTCTGCGAGCCGCCGTGGTGCCGCTCCGGCGCCTGCACGGGCGGGGCGAGCGGGGCCCGGACGGGCTTCACCGTCGGGGCCGGCCGCACCGGCGCGGGGGCCGAGGGGGCCGGGCGCGAGTGGCTGCTGCGCGCGGTGGCCGGCGACCCGGAGAACCTGCAG
>NZ_JBFBDO010000139.1:0-16848 GCF_040683335.1 Kitasatospora sp. NPDC093806 | reverse complement strand
CGGCCGGCGTCGTCGTTGAGCGGCTCGTCGGCGGCGAGCGCGGCCAGCCACTCGGACTCGGTGCCGGGGGCGGCGGGCAGCAGCGCGCCGCGCAGCTTGGCCAGGCCCCGGGAGCCGTGCGCGGCGATCGAGTAGACCTTCAGTCCGCGGTCGCGGGCGGCCTTGCGCAGCCGCAGGAAGACGATCGGCGACTCCTCCTCGGGCTCGAAGCCCACCAGCAGGGCGACCGGCGCGGCCTCCAGGTCCGCGTACGTCAGGGCGACGCCGCCGAGGTCCACGCCCTGCCCGGCGACGGCGGCGGCCAGGAAGTCCGCCTCCTCGCCGCTGTGCGGGCGGGCCCGGAAGTCCACGTCGTTGGTGCCGAGCACCACCCGGGCGAACTTGGCGTAGGCGTAGGCGTCCTCGACGGTCACCCGACCGCCGGTGAGCACCCCGGTGCGGGCCCCGCGCAGCCCCTCGGCGGCCCGGGCCAGCGCCTCCGGCCAGGAGGCGGCGACGAGTTCGCCGTCCCGCCGGACCAGCGGGGTGGTCAGCCGGTCGCGCTGCTGGGCGTAGCGGAAGGCGAACCGGCCCTTGTCGCAGTTCCACTCCTCGTTGACCGCCGGGTCCTCGCCGGCCAGCCGGCGCAGCACCTTGCCGCGCCGGTGGTCGGTGCGCTGGGCGCAGCCGGCCGAGCAGTGCTCGCACACGCTCGGCGAGGAGACCAGGTCGAACGGACGGGAGCGGAAACGATAAGCCGCCGAGGTGAGGGCGCCGACCGGGCAGATCTGGATGGTGTTGCCGGAGAAGTAGGACTCGAAGTCGTCCCCCTCGCCGGTGCCGACCTGCTGGAGGGCGCCGCGCTCGACCAGGTCGATGAACGGGTCCCCGGCGATCTGCTGGGAGAAGCGGGTGCAGCGGGCGCACAGCACGCAGCGCTCCCGGTCCAGCAGCACCTGGCTGCTGATCGGGACCGGCTTCTCGTAGGTGCGCTTCATCCCCTCGAAGCGGGAGTCGGCGTCCCCGGTGGACATCGCCTGGTTCTGCAGCGGGCACTCGCCGCCCTTGTCGCAGACCGGGCAGTCCAGCGGGTGGTTGATCAGCAGCAACTCCATCACGCCGCGCTGCGCCTTCTCGGCGACCGGCGAGCTGACCTGGGTGCGGACCACCATGCCCTCGGCGACCGGGATGGTGCAGGAGGCGACCGGCTTGCGCTGGCCCTCGATCTCGACGATGCACTGCCGGCAGGCGCCGGCCGGATCGAGCAGCGGGTGGTCGCAGAAGCGCGGGATCTGGGTGCCGATCTGCTCGGCGGCCCGGATCACCAACGTCCCCTTGGGGACCTGCACTTCGACGCCGTCGATGGTGAGCGTGACCAGTTCGACCGCGGCCTTGGAGGTGGATGGCTCTGTGATCGTCACGCGTGCACCTCCCTTTCGGTGGCGGACTGGTGGCCGGGGCGGGGGCCGTCGGCCCAGACGGTGGAGGCGGCCGGGTCGAACGGGCAGCGGCGCTCGACGAGGTGCTGCTCGTACTCGGCCCGGAAATGCTGGAGCGAGGAGACGATCGGGCTGGCGGCGCCGTCGCCCAGGGCGCAGAAGGACTTGCCGTTGATGTTGTCGGCGATGTCGAGGAGCTTCTCCAAGTCCCCCTCGACGCCGTCGCCGGCCTCGATCCGCCGCAACAGCTGGACCAGCCAGTAGGTGCCCTCGCGGCAGGGCGTGCACTTGCCGCAGGACTCGTGGGCGTAGAACTCCGTCCAGCGGGTGACCGCCCGGACCACGCAGGTGGTCTCGTCGAAGACCTGCAGCGCCTTGGTGCCGAGCATCGAGCCGGCCGCGCCGACGCCCTCGTAGTCGAGCGGGACGTCGAGGTGCGCGTCGGTGAACATCGGGGTCGAGGAGCCGCCCGGGGTCCAGAACTTCAGCCGGTGGCCGGACCGGACCCCGCCGCTCAGGTCGAGCAGCTGGCGCAGCGTGATGCCGAGCGGGGCCTCGTACTGGCCGGGGTTGGTGACGTGCCCGGAGAGCGAGTAGAGCGTGAAGCCGGGGGACTTCTCGGTGCCCAGGCCCTTGAACCACTCCTTGCCGCGGGCCAGGATCGGCGGCACCGAGGCGATCGACTCGACGTTGTTGACCACCGTCGGGCAGGCGTAGAGGCCGGCGATGGCCGGGAACGGGGGACGCAGTCGCGGCTGGCCGCGGCGGCCCTCCAGCGAGTCGAGCAGCGCGGTCTCCTCGCCGCAGATGTACGCGCCGGCGCCGGCGTGGACGGTGATGTCCAGGTCCAGGCCGGAGCCGAGGATGTTCCGGCCGAGCAGCCCGGCCTGGTAGGCCTCGGCGACGGCGGCCTGGAGCCGGCGCAGCACCGGGACGACCTCGCCGCGCAGGTAGATGAAGGCGTGGTCGCAGCGGATCGCGTAGGACGCGATGACCATGCCCTCGATCAGCGAGTGCGGGTTGGCGAAGAGCAGCGGGATGTCCTTGCAGGTGCCCGGCTCGGACTCGTCCGCGTTGACCACCAGGTAGTGCGGCTTGCCGTCGTTCTGCGGGATGAACTGCCACTTCATCCCGGTGGGGAAGCCGGCGCCGCCGCGGCCGCGCAGGCCGGCGTCCTTGACCAGGGCGATGACCTCGTCCGGGGCCATCGCGAGGGCGGCCTTGAGTCCCTCGTACCCGGCGTGGCGGCGGTAGGTGGCGAGGGTCCAGGGGCGGGTGTCGTCCCAGGAGGCGGAGAGGACGGGGGTGAGCAGCTTCTCGGCCGGCTCGGCGGAGGTCATCACGCTTCGGTCCCTTCGTGGCGCGGCGATACCACCTTGGTTCCGCCGGTGCCGGGCAGTGCCTCGCCCTTGGCCAGCCGCAGGCCGGCCAGCGAGGGGGCGCCGCCGGCGCCGGACTCGTCGTTGGCGCCGGCCCGCTCGTCGGGGAAGCCGGCCAGGATCCGGGCGGTCTCCTTGAAGGAGCAGAGCCGGGCGCCGCGGGTGGGGTGGACCTCCCGGCCCGCCCGCAGCTCGTCGACCAGCCGCTTGGCGCTCTCCGGGGTCTGGTCGTCGAAGAACTCCCAGTTGACCATCACCACCGGCGCGTAGTCGCAGGCGGCGTTGCACTCGATGTGCTCGATCGAGATCCGGCCGTCCTCGGTGGTCTCGTTGTTCTCCAGGTCGAGGTGCTGCTTCAGCTCGGCGAAGATCTGGTCGCCGCCGAGCACCGCGCACAGGGTGTTCGTGCAGACCCCGACGTGGAACTCGCCGGCCGGGCGGCGCCGGTACATGGTGTAGAAGGTGGCGACGGCGGTGACCTCGGCGGTGGTGAGGTCGAGCTGCTCGGCGCAGAACCGGATCCCGGTCGGGCTGACGAAGCCCTCCTCGGCCTGCACCAGGTGCAGCAGCGGCAGCAGCGCGGACCGGGCCACCGGGTAGCGGTCGATCAGCTCCCGCGCGTCGGCGGCGAGCCGGCCGCGCACCTCCTCGGGGTACGGTGCGGCCGGCAGCGCCGGCATCCCCAGTTGGACGTCTGTCACCGGTCCACGCCTCCCATCACCGGGTCGATCCCGGCCACCGAGACGATGACGTCGGCCACCTGGCCGCCCTCGCACATCGCCGCCATCGACTGCAGATTGGTGAACGACGGGTCCCGGAAGTGGACCCGGTACGGGCGGGTCCCGCCGTCGCTGACCACGTGCACGCCCAGCTCGCCCTTGGACGACTCGACCGCCGCGTAGGCCTGGCCGACCGGGACCCGGAACCCCTCGGTGACCAGCTTGAAGTGGTGGATCAGGGCCTCCATCGAGGTGCCCATGATCTTCCGGATGTGATCGAGCGAGTTGCCCATCCCGTCCGGCCCGACGGCGAGTTGGGCCGGCCAGGCGATCTTCTTGTCGCCCACCATGACCGGCCCGGGACGCAGCCGGTCCAGGCACTGCTCGACGATCCCCAGCGACTGCCTGATCTCCTCCAGGCGGATCATGAAGCGGCCGTAGGAGTCGGCGCTGTCGGTGACCGCGACCTCGAACTCGTAGTCCTCGTAGCCGCAGTACGGATCGCTCTTGCGCAGGTCGTGCGGCAGCCCGGTGGCGCGCAGGATCGGTCCGGTGGCGCCGAGGGCCAGGCAGCCGGGCAGGTCGAGGAAGCCGACGTCGCCCAGCCGGGCCTTGAACACCGGGTTGCCGGCGGCGAGCTTCTCGTACTCGGGCACCCGGGAGCGGAGGGTCTTCACGGTCTCGCGGATCTGGTCGACCGCGCCGGGCGGGAGGTCCTGGGCGACCCCGCCGGGGCGGATGTACGCGTGGTTCATCCGCAGGCCGGTGACCAGTTCGAAGACGTCCAGGATCAGCTCGCGGTCGCGGAAGCCGAAGACCATCAGCGTGGTGGCGCCGAGCTCCATGCCGCCGGTGGCCATGCAGACCAGGTGCGAGGAGATCCGGTTGAGCTCCATCATCAGCACCCGGATGACGCTCGCCCGGTCGGGGATGTCGCCGGTGATGCCGAGCAGCTTCTCGACCGCCAGGCAGTAGGCGGTCTCGTTGAACATCGGGATCAGGTAGTCCATCCGGGTCACGAAGGTGGTGCCCTGGACCCAGTTGCGGTACTCCATGTTCTTCTCGATGCCGGTGTGCAGGTAGCCGATGCCGCAGCGGGCCTGCGTCACCGTCTCCCCGTCGATCTCCAGGATCAGCCGCAGCACACCGTGGGTGGAGGGGTGCTGGGGGCCCATGTTGACGATGATGCGCTCGTCGTCGGCCCGGCCGACGGCCTCGACGACCTCGCCCCAGTCGCCGCCGGTGACCGTGAACACCCGGCCCTCGGTGGTCTCCCGGGGCTGGGCCTCTTCGAAGTGCTGGGTGCTCATCAGCTGTACGACCTCCGCTGGTCGGGTGCCGGGATCTGGGCGCCCTTGTACTCGACGGGGATGCCGCCGAGCGGGTAGTCCTTGCGCTGCGGGTGACCCACCCAGTCGTCCGGCATCATGATCCGGGTGAGCGCCGGGTGCCCCTCGAAGACCAGCCCGAAGAAGTCGTAGGTCTCGCGCTCGTGCCAGTCGTTGGTCGGGTAGACGCTCACCACCGACGGGATCCGCGGGTCGGCGTCCGGCGCGGTGACCTCCAGCCGGATCAGCCGGCCGTGGGTGATCGAGCGCAGCAGGTAGACCGCGTGCAGCTCGCGGCCCTGGTCGCCCGGGTAGTGCACGCCGCTCACGCCGAGGCAGAGTTCGAACCGCAGCGCCGGGTCGTCGCGCAGGGTGCGGACGGTGCGGAGCAGGTGCTCGCGGGCGATGTGGAAGGTGAGCTCGGCGCGGTCGACGACGGTCTTCTCGATCGCCTCGGCCGGGTCGAGGCCCTGTTCCTCCAGCGCGCCCTCCAGCTCGTCGGCGACCTCGTCGAACCAGCCGCCGTACGGGCGTTCGCTGGCCGGCGGGAGGGCGATCGGGGCGACCAGTCCGCCGAAGCCGGAGGTGTCGCCGCTGCCCTGGGCGCCGAACATGCCCTGCCGGCGGCCGACCACCTCGACCGGGATCTCCCGGCGCGGCTCCTCCCGGCGGGTCTCGGGTACCTGCTCGTTCATCGCAGCAGCCCCCGCATCTCGCTCACCGGGGTGGCCTGCAGCGCGAGCGCCTCGCCCAACTCCTCGGCGCGGCGCCTGTTCACGCCGAGCGGCTCGTGCTGGATCTTGTCGTGCAGCTTCAGGATCGCGTCCATCAGCATCTCCGGGCGGGGCGGGCAGCCGGGCAGGTAGATGTCCACCGGCACGATGTGGTCGACGCCCTGCACGATCGCGTAGTTGTTGAACATCCCGCCCGAGGAGGCGCAGACGCCCATCGAGATGACCCACTTCGGATTGGGCATCTGGTCGTACACCTGGCGCAGCACCGGCGCCATCTTCTGGCTCACCCGACCCGCCACGATCATCAGATCGGCCTGCCGGGGCGAGCCCCGGAACACCTCCATGCCGAACCGGGCGAGGTCGTACCGCCCCGCGCCGGTGGTCATCATCTCGATCGCGCAGCAGGCCAGCCCGAAGGTGGCCGGGAAGATCGACGCCTTGCGCACCCAGCCGGCCGCAGTCTCCACGGTCGTGAGCAGAAAGCCGCTCGGCAGCTTCTCCTCGATTCCCATCAGATCCCTCTCAATGCCCTCAAGTCCGTTGGCTTGTCCGCACGTTCACAAGGTCAGCGGTCAGTCCCACTCCAGACCGCCGCGCCGCCAGACGTAGGCATAGGCGACGAAGACGGTGGCGATGAACAGGAGCATCTCGATCAGCCCGAAGATCCCCAGGGCGTCGAAGCTCACCGCCCACGGATAGAGGAAGACGATCTCGATGTCGAAGACGATGAAGAGCATCGCCGTCAGGTAGTACTTGATCGGGAACCGACCGCCGCCCACGGGCTGCGGGGTCGGCTCGATGCCGCACTCGTACGCCTCCAACTTGGCCCGGTTGTACCGCTTGGGCCCGGTCAGTGAGGCCATCACGACGGAGCCGACCGCGAACGCCGCCGCGATGGCACCGAGTACGAGGATCGGCGCGTAGGCATTCATAAGCCCCCGCTCCCTCCGTCCAGTCGTCCTTGACTGCAGATCGGAACCGACGGGTCACGCTGTGGTGAACCCGGCGTTCCAGTTCCCGGATCCACCTCATGTGAGGCAGTTCACAAAGCCTGGAACGAGCGCATCCTATGCCTGTCCGCTTGTGATCTGCGACACGCAGTTCGCCGGGATCTTTGTGATCTCCGCCACCTCTGGAATGGTGGCGAAAGTGAACATGACGAGATTTGTCAACGCAAAGAAGTCAAATGATCACAACCAGTCGCATTTATCTGCGAAGCGGCTGGTCAGGGCCGCACTCCTATATCAACTACGCATCCCTGCGGGCAAATTTCTGGGCGTCATGTTGACGTGTTATAGCGGCTCACCCGCAGGGGTGGCGGCGCTGCGAACGCCTGCTTGACCCTTCGTTCACAAGCGCGCGAGCGGCCTCAGGCGCCGGCCCGCTCCCACGCCCAGGCGGCGATGCCGACCCGGTTGCGCGCACCGAGCTTCCGCTGGATCGAGGCCAGGTGGTTCTTCACCGTCCCGGCCGTGATGAACAGTTCCGCCCCGATCTCGGCGTTGGTCGCGCCGTCCGCGACCAGCCGGGCGATCTCCCGCTCGCGGGCGGTGAGTTCCTCGGCCGGGCCGACCCGCGGACCCTCCTGCTTCCGCTTCTCCCCGTGCGACGTCTCTCCCCCCGACAGCTGCCGGAGCAGGCGCACGGTGATCTGCGGACTGATCAGCGCGTCCCCGGCGACGGCCGCCCGGACCGCCTCCGCCAGCAGGGCCGGCCCCGAGCGCTTGAGCAGGAAGCCCGCCGCACCGGCCCGGATCGCCTCGTGCACGTACTCGTCCAGGTCGAAGGTGGTCACCACGACCACCCGGAACTCCCCGCCCAGCCGCCGGGTCAGCGCCAGCCCGTCCAGCCGGGGCATCCGGATGTCCGCGAGGACGACGTCCGGCCGCAGCCGCCCGGCCAGCGCCAGCGCCGCCTCGCCGTCCGCGGCCTCGCCCACCACCTCGATGTCCGGCTGGGCGTCCAGGATGATCCGGTACGCGGCGCGGATCGCCTCGTCGTCGTCGGCGAGCAGCACCCGGATGCTCATCGGCCCTCCAGCGGGAACGTCGCGGCGAGCCGCCAACCGCCGTCCCCGCGGCCGGCGGTGAGCGTGCCGCCGAGCGCCTCCGCCCGGGCCGCCAGCCCGGCCAGCCCGCTGCCGCCCCGGCGCGCCCCCGTCGCCGGGGCGCCCCCCGCGCCGTCGTCGGTCACCGTGACCTCCAGCCGCCCGCCGGCCCGGCGCACCCGCACCGTGACGGCCCGGGCGCCGGGCGCGTGCCGACGGACGTTGGTGAGCGCCTCGACCACGATCCGGTAGGCCGTCGCGGCCACCTCGCGCGGCACCTCCGCCCCCTCCCCCGGGGCCTCCAGCCGCACCGAGGCACCGCCGGACTCCGCGAACCGCTCGGCCAGGGCGGCGAGATCGGCCAGCCCCGGCTGCGGCGCGCGCTCCGCCGCGTGGTCCGCCGCCGGATCGGCGGCCCGGTCCGGCTCCGCGGTCCGCAGCAGGTGGACGGTCCGGTCCAGCGAGCCGAGCGCCTGCTGCCCGGCCCGCTCGATCCGCTCGAACAGCTCCGCCGCCCGGACCGGGTCGGACGCCGCCAGCACCGTGCCGGCCTGGGCCAGCGCGACCATGCCGCTCACGTCGTGCGCCACGAAGTCGTGCAGGTCGTGGGCGAGTTCGAGCCGCTGCGCGCCCCGGGCGGCGGCCACCGAGCGCCGGCGGGCGTCGTCCAGCCCGCGCAGGTACCGCCCGGCCAGCGCGGCCGGCCCGAGCAGGACGGCGCCGAAGCCGACCAGGGTCAACGGCCCGCCGGACTCGGTGAACCCCTCGAAGCGGGACGGCCAGAGCAACACCGCCGCCCCGGCCGCCGACGCCGCCACCGGCCCGTTCCATCCCCGGCCGAGGCGCACCGCGAGGGCCACGGTCAGCAGCAGCACGCCGAGTTCGGCCAGGCTCACCAGGGCGGGCAGCCGGTCCGCCTCGCCCCAGCGGCCGACGGCCCAGGCGCCGGCGGTGACCGTCAGCGACACCGCCCCGGCCGCCCCCGCCACGACCGCGACCGCGACCGGCCACCCGTAGCGCCGCCGCGCCGCCAGGCCGAGCAGTGCCGCCCCCGGCGCGGCCGCGGCCGCGAGCACCTGTCCGATCACCGTGTCTCCCCCCGTAGGCCCGCCCAGCTTACGGATCACCGCGCCCGCCCGCCTGTGCCGATCGGCACATCCCGCCGCCGGCCGGGGCGGCCGGTCATGCCGATCGGCATCTGCCGCCGCACCCCGGGCGACCAGCAGGCTTGAGGCATCGCAGCGGCCGACCGGGCCGCCCGGAAGGGAGCCAGTCCGATGATCGACAGCACGCCGTCCGTCCAGTCGCCCCGCGCCACCGTCCGTTCGTCCTTCCACCCGGCCGGCCAGCCAGCTGGCCCGGCGGCCGTCGACCCGGCGCCGCGCTGGGCCGAACTCGCCGCCAAGGCCGCGGTCTGGTCCACCGTCCCGTCCGGACTCTGGCGGGTCGCCTTCGCCTGCGGTGCCACCATGGGCTTCTCCGGCGAGGCCCTCGCCTTCCTCCACCGGGCCGTGCCCGGCTGGGGCAGCGTCTACATGCTGGCGTTGAGCACGCTCGCCGAGTGCCTGGCCTTCCTCACCCTCGGCCTGGTCCGCCCCTGGGGCCGGGTCGTCCCCGGCTGGATACCGCTGATCGGCGGCCGCACCGTCCGCCCGCTCGCCGCGATCGTCCCCGCCGCCCTCGGCGCGCTGGTCCTCACCGCCGGCGGGATCCAGGGCGTCCTCGGCTGGAACGACCCCGGGAACATGGGGAACCCCGACGCCCCGCACGGCTTCGCCGGCCTGGTGATGACCCTCGCCTACCTCCCACTGGTCGCCTGGGGCCCGCTGCTGGCGGCCGTCACCTTCGACTACGCCCGCCGCACCCTGCGGCGCCGGTGAGGACCGGCGCCCGTCACACGGAGGCCGGTTCGGACGCCCGGGCCGGCTCCGTCGCCGGCTCCCGCCGCGGCGCCGAGGCGGTCCGGCGGCCCCACTCGGTGGCGACCAGGACGACGGCGCCGCCCAGCAGGGCGAGCGGGCCGAGGTGGTTGCCGGCCAGGGTGATGCCGAACACCGCCGCCCAGAGCGGCTCGGTGCCCAGCAGCAGGCTGACCCGGGACGGCGAGGTGGTGCGCACGGCCCAGGTCTGCACGAAGAAGGCGAACAGCGTGCAGAGCAGCGCCAGGTGCAGCAGCCAGCCCCACTGCGCGGGCCCGTAGGCGGCCGCGACGGTCCAGGGCAGCGGGCCGGTGAACGGCGCGACGGCGGCGAACACCAGCGTCGCGGTGGCGAGTTGGACCCAGGTGACGGCGAGCGTGTCGGTCTCCCGGATCGCCCGGACCCGGGCGGTGGCCAGCACGTTGACCGTCCGCACCACGGCGGCGCCGAGCACCAGCAGGTCCCCCGGGGCCGGCGCCCGCAGCCCGCCGTCCCCGGTGAGCAGGGCGATGCCCAGCACCGCGAGGCCGGCCGCCGCGAGGAAGCGGCGCGGCAGCGGGGTCCGGGTGAGCGCGCTCTCCGCGAGCGGGGTGAACACGATCGTGAGGCTGATGATCAGCCCGGCGTTGGTCGCCGAGGTGTGCACCGCGCCGAAGGTCTCCAGCAGGAAGATCACCCCGAGCACCAGCCCCAGCGAGGCCGCGCCCAGCCACTCGGCGGGCCGCAGCCCGCGCAGCGACCGCCAGGCGAACAGCCCGAGCACCGGCAGCACCAGGCCGAAGCGCAGCACCAGCATCGCCACCACCGTCTCCGGATCGGCCACCCGCTGCACCGCGAGGAAGCTCGATCCCCAGACCACCGCCACCAGCAGCACCGGCAGATCACGCAGGACGGACGACGCAGGACGCATGGCGAGGACCTCTTCGGGACGAACGGGACCGGCACACAGGGGTCCCGCACGTCGTCGGACGGATCCCGGAACAGCTCAGGGGGCCGCCATCCTCGCGCACCGGCCCACCCGTGATCAACGGCTTTCCGGCCCCCTGTCGGATCTCCGCCCCGCCGTGGATGATGTCGCCATGCCAACGCAGCCGTCCCCCACCCATCGGAAGGCCCGTCAAATGAAGCGGAAACCCTGGGCGTTGATCGCCGCCGCCGCCGTCCTGCCGCTCGTGGCGAGCACCGGCACCGCCGTCGCGGCGACCCCGTCGACCGGCACCGGCGCCACCGGCACCACCTGCACGTACACCCCGGCCGTCCCGGCCGACAACTTCAAGGGCATCCCGGTCTTCGACGCCCGGAAGGCCGCCAAGCCCTACAGCGCGACCCTGAAGACCTCGCAGGGCTCGATCACCTTCCAGGCGCTGACCGACAAGGCTCCGTGCACCACCTTCTCGTTCCGGTTCCTCGCCGAGCGCGACTACTTCGACCGCAGCCACTGCCACCGCCTCACCACCCAGCGGATCTACGTCCTGCAGTGCGGCGACCCGACCGGCACCGGCAGCGGCGGCCCGGGCTACTCCTTCCCGGACGAGAACCTGACCGGCGCCACCTACCCGGCCGGCACGGTGGCGATGGCCAACGCGGGCCCGAACACCAACGGCAGCCAGTTCTTCTTCGTCTGGAAGGACACCAAGCTCTCCCCCGCCTACACCCCGTTCGGCCGGATCACCGCGGGGCTCGACGTCCTGCAGAAGATCGCCGCCGGTGGCGAGGACGACCAGAACAACCCCGGCGACGGATTCCCCACGCTGCCCGTGAACATCCGCAACGTGAAGATCTCCAACCGCTAGGACGCACGACGGCTCCCGTACGGAGGTCCGTACGGGAGCCGCGGCGACCGGAGCGCGGTGGGCGTCAGGCGTTGGGCGCGGCCTTGGCCAGGCCGTTGATGATGCGGTCCATGGCGTCCCCGCCCTGCGGGTCGGTCAGGTTCGCGAGCAGCTTGAGGACGAACTTCATCAGCATCGGGTGGGTCAGCCCGCGCTGGGTGGCGAGCTGCATCACCTTCGGGTTGCCGATGAGCTTCACGAAGGCCCGGCCGAGCGTGTAGTAGCCGCCGTAGACGTCCTTGAGGACGCGCGGGTAGGCCTGCAGCGCGCGCTCCCGGCCGGCCTCGGTGACCCGGGCGTGGGCCTGGACGATCACCCCGGCCGCGATCTGGCCGGATTCCATCGCGTAGGCGATGCCCTCGCCGTTGAACGGGTTGACCATGCCGCCGGCGTCGCCGACCAGCAGCAGGCCGCGGGTGTAGTGCGGCTGGCGGTTGAAGGCCATCGGCAGCGCGGCGCCGCGGATCGGGTCGGTCATGTTCTCGGGGGTGTAGCCCCACTCCGCCGGCATCGAGGCGCACCAGGCCTTGAGTACCTCGCGCCAGTCCAGCTCGCCGAAGGCGGGCGAGGAGTCGAGGATGCCGAGGCCGACGTTGGAGGTGCCGTCGCCCATGCCGAAGACCCAGCCGTAGCCGGGCAGCAGCTTGCGCTGCCCGCCGCGGGTGTCCCACAGCTCCAGCCAGGACTCCAGGTAGTCGTCGTCGTGGCGCGGGGAGGTGAAGTAGGTCCGGTAGGCGACGCCCATCGGGCGGTCCTCCCGGCGGTGCAGGCCCATCGCGAGCGAGAGCCGGGTGGAGTTGCCGTCGGCGGCGACGACCAGCGGCGCGCGGAAGGTCACCGGCCGCTTCTCCTCGCCCAGCTTGGCCGTGACGCCGACGATCCGGCCGGTCCGGTCGTCCAGCACCGGGCCGGTGACGTTGCAGCGCTCGTGCAGCCGGGCACCGGCCTTCTCGGCCTGACGGACGAGCAGCTCGTCGAAGTCGGCCCGCTTGCGGACCAGTCCGTAGTCGGGGAAGGACGCCAGCTCGGGCCAGTCCAGCTCCAGCCGGACGCCGCCGCCGATGATCCGCAGGCCCTTGTTGTGCAGCCAGCCGTTCTCGGTGGACACGTCGATGCCCATGTCGACCAGCTGCTTGGTGGCGCGCGGGGTGAGGCCGTCGCCGCAGACCTTCTCCCGGGGGAAGCTGGTCTTCTCCAGCAGCAGGACGTCCAGCCCGGCCTGGGCCAGGTAGTACGCGGTGGTGGACCCGGCCGGGCCCGCGCCGACCACGATGACGTCCGCGGTGCTCTCCACAACGCCTGCGCTCAGGTCAACGGCGGTCTCGGACACGGTGGGCACACTCCTGCTGGGGGGACGGCCGGCCGGCGGGGGCCGGCGCGGCTGGGCTTGGACGAGTCTATGAGCTGCGGACGGGCCCGCCGGTCAGACCTTGTGGGCCCGGTGCAGGGCGACGATCCCGCCGGTGAGGTTGCGCCAGGCCACCTTGGACCAGCCGGCCTCCTGGAGCAGGCCGGCCAGCGCGGGCTGGTCGGGCCACTCGCGGATCGACTCGGCGAGGTAGACGTACGCGTCCGGGTTGCTGCTGACCGCGGTGGCGACCGGCGGCAGCGCGCGCATCAGGTACTCGGTGTAGACCGTCCGGAACGGCGTCCAGGTCGGCGTGGAGAACTCGCAGATGACCAGCTTGCCGCCGGGCTTGGTGACCCGGCGCATCTCGCGCAGCGCCGCCGGGGTGTCCTGGACGTTGCGCAGCGCGAAGGAGATGGTCACCGAGTCGAAGGTGTCGTCGGCGAAGGGCAGCCGGGTGGCGTCACCGGCGGTCAGCGGCAGCTCGGGGTGGCGGCGCTTGCCCTCGACGAGCATGCCGACCGAGAAGTCGCACGGGACGACCTTCGCCCCGGCCTCCGCGAAGGGCAGCGAGGAGGTGCCGGTGCCGGCCCCGAGGTCGAGCACGAGGTCACCCGGTCCGGCGGCCACCGCCTCGGCCACCGCCCGGCGCCAGGCGCGGGCCTGGCCGAGGGAGAGCACGTCGTTGGTGCGGTCGTACTTGGCCGCGACGTCGTCGAACATGGCGGCGACTTCGTGCGGCTGCTTGTCCAGGGAGGCTCGGGTCACGCCCCCCATTGTTCACCCTGGCCCGGACGATCCGGGCAAGGGGTCACGGTCGGGGCACCCCGGCGGACGGCCGGGGGCGCCCGGAGGCCGGTGCACGCCCCCTCGGCGCGCCCCTCGGAGCAGGCCGCGCCCCTCGCAGCAGGCTTCGCCCCTCAGAGCAGGCCGCGCCGCCCGCCCGCGCGCCGTCTCCGGCGCGAGCGCTTGCCGTGCGTTATCGCCGGCATCCCGTCGGCCAGCGCCCCGGTCGCCAGGGCGACCGTGGTGGCGATCCGGTTCTGTCCGCCCCGGTCGGCCAGCGCCCGCCGGTGCCGCCGGATCCGCAGCACGCAGACGGCGAACAGCACCACCGCCACCGGCACGCTGAACCGGGCCAGCCCGACGCCCACCGGCTGCGGGTAGGTGTCGCCGCAGATCCGGACCGCGCGCGGGTCGTCGGCCGCGTGCTCCAGGCAGACCGGGTCGCCGACCTTGGCGCCGTCGGTCAGCGGCAGCGCGGTGGCGGTGTGGTGCTCGCCCGCCGCCCGGTAGCTGACGGTGCTGTAGGAGCCGCCGCCGGTGGGCAGCTGGGTCACCACGCCCTCGACTCTCACCGGGTGCGCGCCGATCCGGTCGGCCTGCTCGGCCTGACGCCAGCCCAGCAGGCACATCCCGACGGCCAGCACGGCGCTGAGCACGGCGGTGAGGTACCAGCCACGGCCCAACCGCGGGGTGCGCGGCGGGGGGACGGTCGCGGATCGCATGGTTCCTGTCCTGGCTTGCGTTCGAGGCCTGGGACGGGGCCCCGCCGCCCGCGGGAACGGGCGGTGTGTGGTGAGGGTACGGAGTGAGCTGAGCCGGATGCTATCCGCTGGCGGGCCCTCAGGTCACGGCGAAGGGGTAATCAGGCCGGGCGATCGACGGCCCAGTTCATCGGCACACGAAGCAAGTTCCGCGTCCCGTACGGGAGTACGGCACATCCCCGGGGAACGGTCGGACTACCGGCCGGTAAGGTCCGGTCAACGGCGGCGGAACACCAGCCGGCCGCCCAGCACCGTGGCCCGGCAGCCGCCGGCCGACGGCCCGTCCGCTGGGCCATTCGTGCCGGGAGCGCCGTTCGCGCCGGGAGCGAACACCGCGAAGTCCGCCCGGCCCCCGACCGCCACCCGGCCGTGCACGGCTTCGGCGAGCGGCCGCCCGGCCAGCGGGTCCAGCGCCGCCTCCCCAGCGCCAGCCGGCGTCCCCGCCAGCGCGCGCAGCCCCGACCGGGCCACCGCCGTCCGCACCGAGGCGCGCTCGAACGGCCCGGCCACCGCCGTCACCCCGGCCCCGAGCATCCGCTGCAGCCCGCGCCGGGCGCTCGCCCCGCACCGCGCCTCGTCGGGCTCCCCCACCAGGCCGTCCGGCACCGGCCGGTCCCCGACCCCCTCGCGCGGGTCCGGGTGGTAGTCCCGCTCCAGCAGCCGGTGCCCGTCCGGGTTGCGCAGTCCGGGCGTGAGCAGCGCGTCGCCCCAGTCCCGCACCCGGGCGTCCGGGTGCGCCGCCGCCAGCTCCGGGTACGGCCCGACGGCCTCGACCAGCTCACCGCGCACGAGCACCGCCCCGTCGGCGAAGGACGGGGCGGTGGGGTCGGCCGGGTCGGGCAGCACGAGGGCGGCCCGGTGCAGGGTCAGCACGGCGGCGGGAGGGCGTCAGGCGTTGTCGAGGATCTTCAGCTCGGGGTGCGCGGTGCCGCCCTCGATCGCGGTGGAGGCGATGTGCGAGGCGACCCGCGGGTCGACCGGGTCGTCGGCCGGGTCGTCCAGCACCCGCAGGTGCTCGTAGGTGGTCGAGCGCTGCGCCGGGACGCGGTCGGCGGCCCGGATCAGGTGGATCAGCTCGGTGAGGTTGGAGCGGTGCTTGGCGCCGGCCGCCGAGACCACGTTCTCCTCCAGCATGACCGAGCCGAGGTCGTCCGCGCCGTAGTGCAGCGACAGCTGGCCGGCCTCCTTGCCGGTGGTCAGCCAGGAGCCCTGGATGTGGGCGACGTTGTCCAGGAACAGCCGGGCGATGGCGATCATCCGCAGGTACTCGAAGACGGTCGCCTGGGTCGAACCCTGGAGCTTGTTGTTCTGCGGCTGGTAGGTGTACGGGATGAAGGCGCGGAAGCCGCCGGTGCGGTCCTGCACGTCGCGGATCATCCGCAGGTGCTCGATCCGCTCGGCGTTGGTCTCGCCGGTGCCCATCAGCATGGTGGAGGTGGACTCCACGCCGAGGCCGTGGGCGGCCTCCATGATCTCCAGCCAGCGCTCGCCGGACTCCTTGAGCGGGGCGATCGCCTTGCGCGGGCGCTCCGGCAGCAGCTCGGCGCCGGCGCCGGCGAAGGAGTCCAGGCCCGCCTTGTGGATCCGGGTGATCGCCTCCTCGACGGAGACGCCGGAGATCCGGGCCATGTGGTCGACCTCGGAGGCGCCCAGCGAGTGGATCACCAGCTGCGGGAACTCCGCCTTGATCGCCGCGAAGGCGCGCTCGTAGTACTCGACGCCGTAGTCCGGGTGGTGGCCGCCCTGGAACATGATCTGGGTGCCGCCCAGCTCGACGGTCTCGGCGCAGCGGCGCAGGATCTCGTCGAGGTCGCGGGACCAGCCCTTGTCGCTCTTCGGCGGCACGTAGAAGGCGCAGAACTTGCACGCCGTCACGCAGACGTTGGTGTAGTTGATGTTGCGCTCGATGATGTACGTCGCGATGTGCTCGGTACCGGCGTAGCGGCGGCGGCGCACCGCGTCGGCCGCCGAGCCGAGCGCGTGCAGCGGAGCCGAGCGGTAGAGCTCCAGCGCCTCCTCCGGGCTGATCCGGCCACCGCCGACCGCCCGGTCGAGCACGGCCTGCAGGTCGGTGCTGGGCGCATCGATGGTGGTCGCTGCGAGCTCGGACACCTGGCGGCCTTCTCTCTCTCGGGTGCTGCTGCCGGTTCAGCCTACGCCAGGCCTCCGGCGCCCCCGCGTCAGCCCGTCCGCCGCAGCGTCCCGGACGGGTTCCCGGCGTTCGGGTCGGCCGAACCGAACCGGATCGTGCCGTCCTTCTGCAGCGTGAGCGTCTCCGAGTACGAGCCGCCGGTGCACGCCCCGGGCAGCGAGGAGCGGACCAGCCGGGAGGTGAAGACCAGCTTCTCGGGCTCGGCCGAGGTGAGCGTCCAGGCGCCCTCGCAGCTGACCGAGAGCAGTCCGGTCAGCTCGTTGCGGCTGGTGGTGGCCTCCTGCCCGATCGCCGCCCGGCCGATGACCAGGGTGGTCGTCCCGGCGGGCACCCCCTTCTGGGTGGTCATCTCCCCGCGCCAGGTGCCGAGGAACGCCTCCGGCACGGCGCTCGCCGCCGAGGCCGAGGGGGCGGCCGAGGGCGAG